>NZ_JBANBK010000002.1:0-239350 GCF_053572325.1 Bradyrhizobium sp. UFLA05-112
GCGCGCGCCATCTTCACACTCCAACGGTCGGGACGAAGAGCTGGCCTGCAATCGAACAAAGAGCTGACCAACCACCTTGACACACCAACTCCCCATGTGAGCAATCCAGAAATGCATCCGTTGAGATAATCTGGATTGCTTCGCTGAGCTCGCAATGACGGCGAAAGGTCCGCCATCGCATCTTCCAATCTACATTTCCAATCGCAGACGTGCAGTCTCGTTTTCGCGGCCTAGCCGCGTGATGGGAATGCAGTCCTGTTTGACTGCGGGCACATGAGTCCAAAGACGCATGCCGTCGATGTCCCCAACAGTAGTTCCCCGGAATGCGCTTTGGCGCCGGTTTTGCATAGTGGTCGGGAAAGCTGCTGGGGGAGCGAATCGCTATTTCTCCACGTCTGCCGCGGTTCGTGGCGGACGAATAGCGGCGCTTGCGCCCCGCGGCGGACACCGACCCGCGGAGACGAAGGAATGTTTGCAAGACATTGTACCGCACTCGTGCTTGGCGTGATCACGCTCGCCACGTCGGCGTTCGCGCGCGACGACGGGCGTTATGCCCATTCGCCGCTCAAGCCCTGGTTCGAGAGCCTGCACAGCCAATACGGGCAATGCTGCTCGGACGCCGACGGCTACGTCATCGCCGACGTCGATTGGGAATCCGACAACGGCCATTATCGCGTGCACATCGACGACGAATGGGTCGTGGTGCCTGACGGTGCCGTCATCACCGAGCCGAACAAGATCGGCAGGACCATGGTGTGGAAGCACTATGTCGACGGCCATCCGCGCGTCCGCTGCTTCATGCCGGGCAGCATGACCTGAGCATGGAACGCGCGGTGATGCGTCGTTTCCGGGGTGACGCGGGAACGCGGACCCCGGAATCCGGAGAAGTGAGGTGAGAGTCGGGATCGCGATTCGCGAGCCGCGGAATGAAAGCGTGTGAGTTAGCGCTGCTCGCTCGTCGCGGTCGCGCTCGCGAGCACCTTGACGCGCGGCGACAGCACGGCGATCTGCGCAGGCGAGGCGGGCATGCCTTGGACGGTTAGCGTCGGCGTGGAGGTCTGCTCCTGAACGTCGGCGGCGCCGAGCACCTGGACCTGCGTGGCCGAAATCGGAAATGACTTCACTTCGTAGGAGGGAAGCTCGCCGGCAAATGCTCCGGCGGTGCTGGCGATCGTCATGCCGGCAACGGCAATCATCGAAAGAATCCGCATACCCATTCTCCTTGGGAAGATAACCAATCGGAGGATTGGTCGCGATGACACCGGTGCAGGTTCGCAGATCTGCCAAACGTGAGCCAAGATATTTGGTTGCGCATACGAAGCGCGACGAAGCGATTCGGAAACGCTCCGCTGTTATGTTTCAGGACTGTTTCGTGAAGCCGCTCGCGAGCGAACAGGCTTCGGCTTCATCATGCGTTCCGCGCCAAGTCTCTACTTTTCGCACCGTCATGTCGGCATGAGGTCATCGCAATCCCTCACGGGAAGTCTCGCATCAGCGTCCCCGCAACGCCGCCATGCGGATGTCGGACGGCGTCGCTCCAAAGGCGCGTCGGAAGGTCCGGTTGAAATAGGAGATGTCGGAGAAGCCGCACTCGAAGGCGATCGCGCTGATCGTATGTGACGCAAATGCAGGATCGCGCAGCATCTGCAATCCGCGCTCGAGCCGGCGAGCGAGCAGGAATTCCGAGAACGTGGTGCCGTCGCGCTCGAACAGCTTCTGGACGTAGCGCGGTGTCACGCCGTGCCGCAAGGCCAGCGCCGCAACCGAGAGATCGCCGTCGCCGAGATGCTTGCGGATCTCCGCCTTGATCGATTGCAGCCGCGCGGCTGCAACACCGCGTTGCTGCGCCTCATGCGCCGCATCGGCATTGGCGCCGATCGCAAGCGCAGCGAGATCGACGATGTGGTTCGCTGCGACCTTCGCCAGTCCGACATCGTCGAGCGGGCCATTCTCATACAAGGTCTGCACGTAGCGGATCAGGAGCAGTAGCGCGCCGTTCTCGGCGGGGATCTGTCGCGCATAGGCCGCGCCGAGATCCGGGACCAGGGCCGAGACCTCCGGCCGTGGCAGCACGATGGTGATAAAGCTGCCGAAGCTGTGCATCGTGTTCGCGGATGGATCAGTACCCGATATCACCGAAGCGCTGCCGGGCCGGCCGATGATTTCGCGACCGAGTTGCTGTGTCGTGGCGGCTCCACTCATCAGCATGGACAATGCGAAGCCGTCCCTCGCACGGGCAAGGTGTTGCCGCGTGACGTGATAATGCGCAGGCGATCGCGATCCCGAGACCAACCCGACGCCGGGTAGGCCCTGGAACGTCACGCTGGCATGAAATGGTTGGTCGCTGATGGTCTCGATGTCGACGTTGGCGATGTTGCGGCCGTATATCTCGCGCCACATCGAAAGACGCTGGCGGGCCGGAAATGCATCAGTCGATGCCTGAACGGGAGAGAAGGACGGAGGAGGCGAGGTCATGCTGCGTAGTCGTGATCTACCGTCCGGCAGTTCGATGGCTTGGCCGCGTTGATAACGAATTCCGGCGCCATTTCAATCGCGATGGTCAGTGTGGCCGCAATACATCGTTTGTCACCAAAGCGTCAGATGAGTTCGCATCAGTCCCAACCAGTTCTCTCCAGTCCGAGCACGTGACGGCCTCGTGCGGATAGCTGTTCGCTCTCGCGTCGACGTTGACGCGATCGAAGCTGATTCTGGAGGAGTTGGAATGAGGTTGGGGCTCGGGATTCGCAAGGCGCTGCTGACGACGACGGCGGTCGCCGCGTTTGCTGCGTGTGGCGACACATCCGTCATGGCCGGCGATACCGAGGCCCTGCTCTCGCTGCTTGCCAGCAAGGGCGTGATCTCATCGAGCGAGGCGAGGGCGGTTACCTCCGCGCCACCTGCCGAGCAGGGCGATCGCCTGGTGGCAATCCTGCGCAAGAAGGGGGTGCTTGCCGACGGCGACATGCAGGCGCTGAAATCGAGGACGCGGCCGGTGAGCGTGGCCGCAACGGACGCCCGCCCAGCCGCGGCGTCCGTCGTGCCGCCGCCGGCCGCGACGCCTGCCGGCTCTGCGCCGATGCCGCGCAAGGCGGCGGCGTTCGAGGTCGGCGGCTTCGAGATCGCGCCCGTCGGCTACCTCGCTTTGACGGGCGTCAGCCGCAATACAAATACCGGCAATGCGACCACGACCAATTTCGGCGCGATTCCGTTCAACAACACCGTCAGCGGCAACAACACCGAGACGCGGCTGTCGGCGCAGAACACCGTGCTCGGTCTGCGCGCGCACGGCAACATCAGGGGTGTCGATCTCACCGGCTATTTCGAGGGCGATTTCAACGGCAACGACCCGGCGAACACGTTCGTCAATTCGAACAGCCACACCTTTCGGATGCGGCTAGCCTATGCCGACGTGAAGGCGGGCCAGTTCGAGACGAGTTTTGGCCAGACCTATAGCTGGCTGACGCCGAACCGCCACGGCATGGGTCCCGATCCCTCGGACATTTTCCTGACCAACAATATCGACCAGAGTTTCCAGGTCGGCCTACCCTGGGCGCGCCAGGCGGCGGCGCACTTCGCGTGGCACGCGACACCGAATTTCACCATCGGTGCCGGTATCGAAAATCCGCAGCAGTACGTTGGTAGCAACGAGGTGGTCTACCCGTTCGCTTTCAATGCGCAACTCGGCAATCAGTTCGACACCGGCGCAATTCCCGGCACGCCGAACCGGATGCCGGATGTGGTCGCCAAGGCAGCCTACGACAGCGACGTATGGTCCGGGACGCGGCTGCATCTCGAGGCAGCCGGCATGTGGCGGCATTTCCGGGCGAACAGCCTGGAGCAGAGTATCTCAAATTGGGTCTGGCACGATACGAATGGCTGGGCGGCAACGGTTGCGGGCAATCTCGAATTCTTCAAGACCTTTGCACTCGTGGGCAACGCGTTCTGGAGCGATGGCGGTGGCCGTTACCTTGGAGCGCTCGGCCCTGACCTCGTGCCGACAGTGACCGGTAGCGGCCCGGCGACGTACTCTGCCGCGCTTTCGACGGTTCGCTCGTACGGCTATCTTGCTGGCTTCGAGTGGCGCGTGCTGCAGCCAACAGTCCTGTCGGCCTATTACGGTCAGGCGTTCTTCGAGAACAACTACTTCCTGGATCCCACCAACCCGTCGCCCAATCGCTATGCCGGCTTCGGCTATCCGCAATCGTCGAATGCCGCCAACAAGCAGATCGAACAGTGGACGCTTGATCTCAAGCACACCTTCTGGGCTGACCCGCAATACGGCGCTATCACGGGCCTTGCGCAATACTCCTATCTGCGGCGTGAGCCCTGGTTCGTAGCCAACGGCGCGCCGCCTGAGGCGCATACGCACCTGTTCTTCACCGAGCTGCGCTACCAACTCCCCGGCAATTAGGCGAAATACGAGGATGAGACCAATGATCAAGCATGTAATTGCCCTCGCTTCGCTGTTGGGCCTGATCGCCGGCCAAGCCGCGGCGGCCGATCTCGCGGCGGTGCCCTATGCGCAGGTCGCGACTGTCGCACCACGGACCGGATTCCATGTCGGCGTCGCCGGCGGCTGGGGTCGCGGAACCTCGCGCCATGAGCAGACAAACTTCACGTTCGGCGGCGGCTTTGGTGATTCCGGGGATTTCGGTCAGACCGGGTGGATCGCCGGTGCCACGGTTGGATACGATTGGCAGTTCGGCTCATTCGTCGTGGGCGTCGAGGGTGACCTCTCGGCGGCCGACATCGACGGCAATACGTCGAAAGGTGGTTGCGCAGGTCCAATTCCGTGCCGGACGAGAATCACGTGGCTGCACACGGGCCGCGGCCGTGTGGGTGTGGCATTCGGCCAGTTCATGCCCTACATCACCGGCGGCATTGCGTTCGCCGGACTCAAGGCCAACAATTCTGTCGCAGAGAACTCCCAGACGGATGGTGTGCGGGGCGCGGTGGTCGGCGGCGGCCTGGAATGGATGTTCCTGCCGCAATGGTCGGCGAAGGCGGAGTATCTCTTCATCCCCTCGTTCACGACGACGACGCCGTCGGATTTGTACGGCACGCTGACCGAACGCAATGTCAGCCTGGTGCGGTTCGGCGTGAACTACCATTTCGGCTCGGACGGACCAGTGACGGCGCGATACTGATTGCAAGACGCGCAGGCCTGACTCGTATTGAAATGCCGGTAGCAAAATCTTGCTGCCGGCATTTCGCTCGATTGAGCAATCGTCCGAGACGGAACAGATTCGGACCGGCTCGATTATCCGACTTGCGGCAATTTTTTGTGCGTGCCTGCATGGCCGCGCATTTCGAGCGGGACTTAACCGCTTGTCGTCCGTTACCTGTCGCAGCGTACGGGTCCGAACAGGATGGCTGTCGAGACGGAACTGAAATTCCGCGTGCCGGTGCGCCATTGCAAGGCATTGGCGAACGGGCGCATGGCTGGCGGCAAGATCGGACCGCGATCCGAGAACGATCTGGTGTCGACCTACTTTGATACCAGAAAATACAAGCTGAAACGGCATGGCCTCACGCTTCGCGTGCGTGATGACGGTGATAAGCACATCCAGACCGTCAAATCGGCCAACGGTGCGCAGTTCGGCCGCGGCGAATGGGAGACGGAGATCAAAAACGGTGCGCCGAACCTCGACAAGGTGCAGGGCACTCCGCTCGAGCCGTTTGCATCCGGGAAGTTGCGTCGCAAGCTGAAGCCCGTGTTCGAGACATCGGTGCACCGCATCACGTTGCCGCTTCGTACCAGGAGAAGTGAGATCGAACTCGCCATTGATCGCGGACATATTGTCGCTGCGCAGCGCTCCAGCCCGGTCGAGGAGCTTGAACTGGAACTCAAGAGCGGCCGGCTCGTTGATTTGTTCCGCGTCGCAAGGTCGATCGAACGGAAATCGCAAGCCGAACTCGATCTGCGATCGAAATCGGATCGCGGTTATGCTCTGGCGCGCGGCGAGGAACATCCGGTTCTGTCCGCCGAAAGTATCGCCTTGAATGCCGACCTGAGGGCCGGCGAAGCCTTCCGGACCATCGGTCGCGCGACGGCACGCCATTTCTCGGGCAATGCCGACGCTGTCCGCAATGGCGATCCGGAAGGAATCCACCAGATGCGAGTGGGATTGCGCCGCCTGCGCGCGGCCATCTCATTGTTCTCGAACATCCTGTCCGGGACGGGCACGAACAGGATCAAGCAGGAACTGAAGTGGCTGACCAACGAACTCGCGCCCGCGCGTGAGCTCGATGTCTTCGTGACGGAGAATATCGAGCCTGCCACGCGCGATCTGTTGCTGCGCAGGGGCGGCAAGGCCATCAAGAAAGAGTTCCGTGCCAGGCGCGAGCGCGCCTTCGCGCGCGCAAGAGAAGCCGTCAATGCGCCGCGCTACCGGTCCCTGCTGGTCGATACGCTGCAATGGATCGAGGCCGACCAAACGATTGCGACAAAAGATGCCAAGGCGCCGATCGGCAAATTCGCCGGCAACCTGCTGCATCGCCGCATCAGGAAGCTGCGCAAGCAGGGTCGGCATCTCGACGAGATGTCTGCCCGGGAACGGCACAAGCTGCGCATCAGGGCCAAGAAGATCAGATATGCGCTCGAGTTCTTCGAAAGTCTTTTTCAGTCCAGGCGCGAACGGAAGCAGATGGCAGGGCTGTCCAGGCATCTGAAGAAGATTCAAAACGCGCTTGGCTCGCTCAACGATTTCGTCGCGCATCGCGACTTGGCTGTCGACGCAGCGCTCAAGGCGCGGGCGCCACGCCATGAGGGGCGCGCGCGTGCATTTGCTTCGGGCGTGGTACTCGGCCGGGAGGATCAGGCGGTCAAGCCGCTGGTGAAGGTTGCGGAAAGGGAAGTGCGGGGGTTGGAGCCGATCAGCGGATGAACTGGTTCGGCACTTCGCGGGCGCGCGTCGGCTATTCGGTTGGCTCCTCGCTGGTCTACCTGACCGGCGGTGTCGCCTACGGCAATGTCAGGACCACCCTTGTCGACACCAACAATTTCGGTCTGTTCGTGTTTGCCCACACCAGCCAGCTCCAGGAGCACATCTTCCGCTCCGGGCTGAACTATCATTTCAACACGCCGGTGGTGGCGAAATACTGAGACGACGCCATCGCGCATCCTGACTGCGCCTCGGACAGAGGTACGGTCGCGAGCCGATCACGCGCCGAGTTTGGACTCGCGTACCGTCGCGTCCGGCCTCTCGCGCAAGTCGGGATTGAGCGCGAGCCCGAGGCCGGGACCGCGCGGCGCCGACACCATGCCGTTGCGGACGACGGGAAGCTCCGTCACGAGATCGCGATACCAGGTGGAGAGGGTCGCGCGGACGACCTCCTGGAAGATCGCGGTTGGCGCATGGAGGGCGAGATGCAGGCCCGCCATCAGCGCAACCGGGCCGGTGCAATCGTGCGGCGCGACCGGCTTGTTGTAGGCCTCTGCAAGTGCCGCGATCTTGCGCGCCTCGCTCAGGCCCCCGCACCAGGCGATGTCGAGCATCACCACGTCGAGCGCTTCCGACGCAAGCAGGTTGCGGAAGCTTGCGGCACCCGCAAGCGTCTCGCTGCCGCATATCGGCGTCTTCACCCGGCGCCTGAGATCGGCGAGGCCCTGCGCGTCGTCCATCTTGCAGAGCGGATCCTCAACCCAGAACACGCCGTAATCTTCGAGCGCGCGGCAGATGCGTTCGGCGGTGTGGGCACCCCACAGGCTGTGCAGCTCGCACATGATGTCGATGCGGTTGCCGACGGCAGCGCGGACCTTGCGGAACGGCTCGAGGCCGGTCTTGAGATCGGTCAGCGTGATCGAGTGGCCACCATTGGCGGCGAAGGGATCGAATGGCCAGATCTTCATCGCGCCGTAGCCTTCACTCACGAGGCTCTCGGCGAGCGCGCCGGCGTCGCGCATGAAGGCAATCTGGTCGTCATAGGGGCCGAGTGCGGCATCGTCAGCGCCGATCTCGCGGCGTTTCGCGCTCTTGGTATTGTAGGCATAACCCGCGCAGGTGTTGTAGGCGCGAATCTCCAGCCGGCTCGCGCCGCCGAGCGCTTCGTGCACGGGAATGCCGTGGCGCTGGCCCTTGATATCCCACAGCGCGATGTCGATGGCGCTCGCCGCGCGGACCTCTGCGCTGACGCTGTGAAAGCCGAGATAGGGCGTTAGCAACTGGCGGGAGATCGCCTCGATCCGCCGGGAGTCTTGGCCGAGCACCAGGGGCGCCGCAAGCTCATGCACGGCTGCCTCGACCGCCTGCGCTCCGCGAAAGCTCTCACCGAGGCCGGTAAGCCCTTCGTCGGTCTCGACCTCGACCCAGATCAAGTTCGGCCGCTCGTCGATGCGGATGGTGCGCAAGGCGGTGATACGGGACATTGAGAGTCCTCTTGATTGTTGCTGTCCTGTCGCCGGCGCGACGCGGCGGTGTCACGTCACGGGCGCGGGATTGAACAGCGTCAGGTCGTTGTGGATGCCCCAGCGATCCGACCACGGCTTCGTGCGGCCGCTGGCGACGTCGAGGATCAGGCGGAACAGGTCCCAGCCGGTTTCCTCGATGGTCTTCTCGCCGGTGGCGATGCGACCGGCGTCGAAGTCGATCAGATCCTTCCAGCGCCGCGCAAGCTCGCTGCGCGTCGCGACCTTGATCACGGGGGCGGCGGCGAGGCCGTAGGGCGTGCCGCGGCCGGTGGTGAAAACCTGCAGGGTCATGCCGGAGGCGAGCTGAAGCGTGCCGCAGATGAAGTCGGAGGCGGGCGTTGCCGCGAACAGCATGCCCTTCTGCGTCGCCTTCTCGCCGGGCGAGAGCACGCCTGCGATTGCACTCGAACCGGACTTGACGACCGAGCCGAGTGCCTTCTCGACGATGTTGGCAAGGCCGCCCTTTTTATTGCCGGGCGAGGTGTTGGCGCTGCGGTCGGCGCCGCCGCGGGCGAGGTAAGAGTCGTACCAGGCCATCTCGCGCACCAGCGCGCGGCCGACGTCCTCGTTGATGGCGCGGCGGGTGAGGAGCTGGATGGCGTCGCGCACCTCGGTGACTTCCGAGAACATCACGGTGGCGCCGGCGCGCACCAACAGATCCGCGGCGTAGCCGACGGCAGGATTGGCGGTGACGCCGGAGAATGCGTCGCTGCCGCCGCATTGCAGGCCGATGACGAGATCGGAGGCGGGGCACGTCTCGCGCTTGCGGGTGTTGAGGATTTTCAGGCGCGCCTCGGCCTGCGTCATGATCGCACCGACGATCGCACCGAAGCCGTCGAAGGCTTCATCCTGCATGCGCACGATGGCGTCGTTTACGCCCTCTGGCACCAGCCGCTCGGGCGCAAGCTTCTCGCAACCCAGGCTAATAACGAGAATCTCGCCGCCGAAATTCGGGTTCAGCGCGAGGTTTTGCAGCGTGCGGATCGGCACGACAGCGTCCGGCGCGGCGATGGCGACACCGCAGCCATAGGCGTGGGTGAGGGGAACGACGTCGTCGACGTTTGGGTATTTGGGCAACAGCTCGGCGCGGATGCGCTTCACCGCATATTCCATCGTGCCCTTGACGCATTGCACGGAGGAGGAGATGCCCAGAATGTTCTTGGTGCCAACCGATCCGTCCGGATTGCGATAGCCTTCGAAGGTATAGCCTTCGAGCGGGGGAAGCGGAGCGGGGACGGCGGTCGAGATTTCCAGCTTGTCGAGCGCAGGGGCTTCCGGCATGCGGATGCGCGCCTCATCGACCCATTCGCCGGCTGATATCGGCGAGAGAGCGTAGCCGATCACCTCGCCATAGCGGACGATTGGCGCGTCTTGCGCGATATCGACCAGCGCCGTCTTGTGGCCTTGCGGCACGAAGGCGCGCAGCGTCAGCCCGCAGGCAAAGCGGGAGCCGGCGGGGAGCCCGAAATCATTGACCACGATCGCGACATTGTCGCGCTCGTTGAGCTTGACGTAGAGAGGCTGTTCTTTCGCTGCGACTGACTGGTCCATCTGCTCTTGCCTCATGAACTGAAATCGTAGGGTGGGCAAAGGCGCGACGCGCCGTGCCCACCATGCTTCACCCCGAACATAAGCGGTGGGCAAGCTTCGCTTTGCCCACCCTGCGACGATGGCCTATCAGCCAGGGAACGTGTAGCCGGTCTTCACCGTGGTGTAGAACTCGCGGGCGTACGAACCCTGCTCGCGCGCGCCGTAGCTCGAGCCCTTCCGGCCGCCGAACGGCACGTGATAGTCGACGCCGGCGGTCGGCAGGTTGACCATCACCATGCCGGACTCGCTGTTGCGCTTGTAATGCGTGGCGTATTTCAGGCTGGTGGTGCAGATGCCGGAGGCAAGGCCGAACTCGGTGTCGTTGGAGATCGCCAGCGCCTCCTCGTAGTTCTTGGCGCGGATGACGGCGGCGACGGGGCCGAAGATCTCCTCACGCGCGATGCGCATGTTGTTGTTGGCCTCGGTGAACAGCGCCGGCTGGAGATAATGGCCCGGGGTCTCGCGCTTGAGCAGCTCGCCGCCCCAGGCGAGCTTGGCGCCTTCGTCCTGGCCGATCTTGATATAGCGCAGGTCCTGATCGAGCTGGCTCTGATCGACCACCGGGCCGATATGGACACCAGCCTTGAGTGCGTCGTCTACCGACAGGCCGTTCAGGCGCTCGGCCACCGCCGCGACGAAGCGGTCGTGGATGCCTTCGGTGACGATCAGGCGCGAGGAGGCCGTGCAGCGCTGGCCGGTCGAGAAATAGGCGCCGTTGACGGCGACCTCGACGGCGGTCTTGAGGTCGGCGTCGTCGAGCACGACCAGCGGATTCTTGCCGCCCATCTCGAGCTGGAATTTCTTCATGGGGTTGGAGAGCACGCAGGCCTGCGCGATCTTGCGTCCCGTCTGCACCGAGCCGGTGAAGGAGATCGCGGCGACGTCCGGATGATCGAGCAGCGTCTGGCCGACCACGGAGCCGGAGCCGACGACGAGGTTGAACACGCCTGCCGGAATGCCGGAGCGGGTGATGATCTCGGACAACGCATGGCCGGAGCCCGGCACGAGTTCAGCGGGCTTGAACACGACCGTGTTGCCGTAGCAGAGCGCGGGCGCGATCTTCCAGGCGGGGATCGCGATCGGGAAGTTCCAGGGCGTGATCATGCCGATGACGCCGACGGGCTCGCGGGTGATCTCGACCTCGAGGCCGGGACGGACAGAAGCGCCTTTCTCGCCGATCAGGCGCAGCGCTTCACCGGCGAAGAACGCGAAGATCTGGCCGGCGCGGGCGACCTCGCCGATGCCTTCGGGCAGGGTCTTGCCTTCCTCGCGGGCGAGCAGGCGGCCGAGTTCTTCCTTGCGGGCGAGGATTTCGGTCGAGATCTTGGTCAGCGCGTCATAGCGCTCCTGCGGCGTCGAGCGCGCCCAGGCCGGGAAGGCGGCCTTGGCAGCCGCAATCGCTTTCTCGGTCTGCGCCTTGTCGGCCTTGGCATATTCGCCGACGACGTCGTTGGTGTTGGAGGGGTTGATGTTTTTGGTGATGCCGGAGCCGTCGACCCATTCACCGCCAATGAAATTCTTCAGGATCGCAGTCATCTTTTTCCTCCATACTTAAGGGGCATGATCCTCATCGGAAAACCGGTGTCCACTTTTCCGGGATCATGCCTGAAGTTTTTAGCGCACGAGGCAAGGACGCTTGTCGTCGAACGTCCAGCCGGGGATCAGGTACTGCATGGCAATAGCGTCATCCCGGGCACCGAGTCCATGCTGCTTGTAGAGGCCATGCGCGGCTTCGATGGCTGCCCGGTCGATTTCGATGCCCAGGCCCGGTTTGTCGGGAATGGCGATCTTGCCGCCCTTGATCTGGAGCGGCTCCCTGGTGAGCGCCTGGCCGTCTTGCCAGATCCAGTGGGTGTCGATGGCGGTGACCTTGCCGGGCGCGGCGGCGCCGACATGGGTGAACATGGCGAGCGAGATGTCAAAATGGTTGTTGGAGTGCGAGCCCCAGGTCAGTCCGTTGTCGCGGCAGGTCTGGGCAACGCGCACCGAGCCTTGCATGGTCCAGAAATGGGGGTCGGCCAGCGGGATATCAACCGCGCCGAGTCTCAATGCGTGAGACAGCTGGCGCCAGTCGGTGGCGATCATGTTGGTTGCCGTCGGCAGTCCGGTGGCACGGCGGAACTCGGCCATGATCTCGCGGCCGGAGAAGCCGGCTTCGGCGCCGCAGGGGTCCTCGGCATAGGCAAGGATGCCGTGCATGTTCTTGCAGAGGCTGACCGCCTCATCGAGCGACCAGGCGCCGTTCGGATCAAGCGTGACGCGCGCATTGGGAAAACGCTTGGCGATCGCGGTGACGGCCTCGATCTCCTGCTCGCCGCGCAAGACGCCGCCCTTCAGCTTGAAATCGGCAAAGCCATAGTGATCGTGGGTCGCTTCCGCGAGCCGCACGATTGTCTCGGGCGTCATCGCTTCCTGATGGCGCAGGTTGAACCAATCCGGCTTGCCGCTCTCGCCTTCGACATAGGCGAGGCTCGTCTTGCGGCGGTCGCCGACGAAGAAGAGATAGCCGAGCGTCTCGACGCTCTTGCGCTGCTCACCCTCGCCGAGCAGCGCTGCGACTGGCAGGCCCAGATGTTGGCCGAGCAGGTCGAGCAGCGCGGATTCCACCGCTGTCACGGCGTGGATCATCACGCGCAGGTCAAAGGTCTGCTTGCCGCGGCCGCCGGCGTCACGGTCCGCAAAGGCGGTGCGGATGTCGGCGAGGATGTTGTTGAGGGCGCCGACCGTCTTTCCAACCACGAGATCGCGGGCGTCTTCCAGCGTCTTGCGGATCTTTTCGCCGCCCGGCACCTCGCCGACGCCGGTATGTCCGGAGTTGTCGGTGAGGATGACGATGTTGCGGGTGAAGAACGGCGCATGCGCGCCGCTCAGATTGAGGAGCATGCCGTCGCGGCCGGCGACCGGGATCACCTGCATCGACGTGACGATTGGCGCGCCGGAAATTCCGCTCTCGACCATCTTCTGCTCCTCCCTTTTGTCTTTCGTTATTCTGCTGCCTGTTGTGCCGATTGCGCGGCGGGCAGGTTTTGCACGAGCGCGGTGAGTTCCGCCATCTCCTGCTCGTTGAGATCAGTGAGCGGCGGACGGACCGGACCGGAGTCGCGGCCGATCACCTTCATGCCGGCCTTGATGATCGAGACCGCATAGCCCTTCTTGCGGTTGCGGATCGCGATCAGCGGCAGGATGAAGTTCTTCAGGCCTGCATTGATCGTCTCGTGATCGCGCTTGCGCACGGCTGCGTAGAACTTGGTCGCAAACTCCGGCACGAAGTTGAACACGGCCGATGAATAGGTGGTGACGCCCATGTCGAGATAGGGCAGGGCGAAGGTCTCGGCTGTCGGCAGGCCGCCGACATAGGTCAGGCGGTCGCCGAGCTTGGTGTAGACGCGGGTCATCAGCTCGATGTCGCCGATGCCGTCCTTGTAGCCGACGAGGTTCGGGCAGCGCTCGGCGAGGCGGGCGAGCGTGTCGGGCTGGAGGATGGCATTGTCGCGGTTGTAGACGATGACGCCGATCTTCACGGAAGCGCAGACCGCCTCGACATGGGCGGCGAGGCCGTCCTGCTCGGAATGGGTGAGATAGGGCGGCAGCAGCAACAGGCCGTCGGCGCCGGCCTTTTCCGCGCCGATCGCGATCTCGCGCGCGGTTGCGGTGCCGTAGCCGGTGCCGGCGAGCACGGGCACGCGGCCCTTGGTCTCGTCGACGGCGACCTTGACCACCTGCGGAACCTCGGCCGGCGTCAGCGAGAAGAACTCGCCGGTGCCGCCGGCGGCGAACAGGCCAGCGACGTCATAGCCGCACAGCCAGTCCATGTTGGCGCGGTACGTCGCCTCGTCGAAGGAGTAGTCCGCCTTGAACGGCGTGACGGGGAAGGACAGGAGGCCGGAGCCGATCTTCTGGGCCATCTCCTGCGGGGTCATCTTGCTCATGGGCGCTGCTCCCTCTGGGTTTTGAAGGCGGCGCGCGGACCTGCGCGCCGGATGTTTTGGAGGACGCGCGGTGTGGCGTCCGATGTCTCGGAGGTCGCGCTGTAGACGCGCGTCCATGGGCCGTTACTTAAGAGACCGTTCGATGCGCGTCCAAGCCAAATCCTATATCGAATGATACAAATTCAGCATCAATCTTCCATGGTCTCCGACGCGGCCAATTCGCCTGCGATTTTCACCAGTGCCGACAGCAGCGGGTTCTCGTCATCGCGCCGCCAGACCATGAAGAGCTCGACCGGAATGCGCGTGCGGAGTTTGAGCGGCCGCAGGCGGACGTCGGAGATCTTCAGGCTCGCGGCCGCCGCCGGCACGATGGCAAGCCCGAGCCCCGCGCGCACCATGGCGAGGATCGAGTGGATCTGGCTCAAGTGCTGGACATAGCGTGGCAGCACGTCGGCGCGGGTGAAGAGCGCGACCAGCAGGTCGTGGAAATAGCGGCTCTCATAGGGCGAATACATCACGAAGGGCTGGTCGTCGAAGTCCTTGATGGTGACGCTTTCGGCATTCGCCAGCGGGTGCTTCTTCGGGATCGCGGCGAGCAGGGGCTCGGCGACGACGCGGCGGCTCGCAAGCTCCGGCCGCGCGATCGGCGGCCGGAGCAGGCCGGCATCGATCTGGCCCGAAGCCAGCGCCTCGAACTGGTCGCCCGAGACCATCTCCTTCAGCGAGAAGTCGACTTCGGGGAGTTTTGCGCGGCAGGCGGCGACGAGCTCGGGCAGGAAGCCGTAGGCGGCCGCGGCCGTGAAACCGATCTTCACCGAGCCGGTCTTGCCGAGCGCGATGCGGCGGGCGACCTGCGAGGCGCTCTCCGCGAGCTTCAGAATACGCCGCGCTTCAGGCAGGAAGCTGCGTCCGGCCGGCGTCAGGCGCACCGAGCGGCTGGTGCGCTCCAGGAGCGGTGCGTCGATGATGTGCTCGAGCACCTGGATCTGCCGCGACAGCGGCGGCTGGGTCATGTTGAGCCGCGCGGCGGCGCGGCCGAAATGCAATTCCTCCGCCACGGTGACGAAGCAGCGGAGTTGGTTGAGGTCGAACATCGATACTGGCCTTAGATGGATAAGGCGTTTCCCCGGCACTTCTAGCATCGATGACCTCCGAAACAAAGACGGCGGCCGTGAAGCCGCCGTAAGTTGCCTGGTCTGCTCCGCTTTTGCCGGAGCGCTCAGGAGGAACGCTTGAGCACGACCCGCTGGATCTGGCCGACGACCACGAGATAGGCGAACGCTGCGACCAGCGCGTTGACGCCGACGAAGACGAGGGCGCCGTTGAACGAGCCGGTTGCGGCCACGATGTAGCCGATCACGATCGGGGTGGTGATCGAGGAGAGGTTGCCGAAGGTGTTGAACAGGCCGCCGGAAACGCCGCCGGCTTCCTTGGGCGAGGTGTCGGAGACGACCGCCCAGCCGAGTGCGCCGATGCCCTTGCCGAAGAAGGCGAGCGCCATGAAGCCGATCACCAGCGCCTGGCCATCGACATAGTTGCAGCCGATGATCGCCATCGACAGCAGCATGCCGCCGACGATCGGGATCTTGCGCGCCATGGTCAGCGAGCCCGTCTTGCGCAGGATCGCATCCGAGATGATGCCGCCGAGCACGCCGCCGATGAAGCCACACAAGGCCGGCAGCGTCGCGACGAATCCCGCCTGCAGGATCGACAGCCCACGCTCCTTGACGAGGTACACCGGGAACCAGGTCAGGAAGAAATAGGTCAGCGTGTTGATGCAGTACTGGCCGAGATAGACGCCGAGCATCATGCGGTTGGAGAGAAGCTGGCGGATGTGGTCCCATTTCGGGCCCGAGTCCGGTGCGCGCTCGTCTTTCAGATCGTCCTTGGGCGCGTCGAGATCGACCAGCGCGCCGCCTTCCCTGATGTAGTCGAACTCGGCCTCGTTGATGGAAGGGTGCTCCTTCGGGCCGTAGATGGTCTTGATCCAGACCAGGCCCATGACGACGCCGAGCGCGCCCATCACGAAGAACACGTAGCGCCAGCCGTAATCATGGGCGATCCAGCCCATCAGAGGCGCGAAGATCACGGTTGCGAAATACTGCCCGGAATTGAAGAAGGCCGATGCGGTGCCGCGCTCATTGCCCGGGAACCAGGCCGCCACGATGCGGGCGTTGGCAGGGAAGGAGGGCGCCTCCGCGATGCCGACCAGAAAGCGTAGCGCGAACAGCATGGCGACCGCGGTTCCAGCGCCGAGGAAGCCGACCCAGCCCTGCATCAGCGTGAACAGCGACCAGACGATGATGCTGAAGGCATAGACGATGCGCGAGCCGTAGCGATCGAGTAGCCAGCCGCCCGGCACCTGCGCGATCACATAGGACCAGCCGAAGGCCGAGAAGATGTAGCCCATGGCGACGGGATCGAGATGGAGCTCCTTGGAGAGTGCGGGACCTGCGATCGACAGCGTCGCGCGGTCGGCATAATTGACGGTGGTGACCAGGAACAACATGGTCACGATGAACAGCCTGACGCGGGACCTCTTCACGTCCGCTGCGGACACCACTGCGCTCATGCGCGCGCCTCCTCGAATTTGAATGTTTCCTCGAGAGGATTCCTAGAGTGGCGCCCACGAAAGTGCCAAGTTGAAGGGAGTATCGATTGATACCGTTTTTGGATTGATCGAACGGCAGGGCCGCGGAAACGAAGGCGTCGCGGGCGAGAGATCGTAGCCACACGCACTGCTGTCATTCCCGGCGAAAGCTACGCCTCGGCTTATCCGCGTTCGTCACGGCCTCTGGAATACTGGATCGTCCGCCCCAGTGCGCAAGTGCGCACAAAGGCGGACGATGACACCGAGAGTGTGCTTGCAGTGCGCCTACCGCTGCAGGCCTGGCAGCAACGGCGCCAGCAGGCCGCGGGTGAAGCCGGGAGGCACGGCGTCGAGGCCGAGCACGGTGCTTGCGGCAGGCAGGGCCGCGTCCGCCATCGCGGCGTGGCCCTCTGCGGACGGATGCACCGCGCCGCCATAGACGGCGGAGAGCACGCCCCAGGCGGCGTCGTGAATGTCGTTCGGCTGGCTCGCGGCGGGCAGGCCTTGCGGATAGGTCATTGCGGCGAAGTAGCTGTCATTGGCGTCGCGGATCCAGCGGGCGCGCGGCAGGTAGGCGCGATATTCGGAGGCGCCGCGGCCGCACAGCATCGGCTGGCTCGCAGCGGTGACGATGTCAGGGTTAAAGCTCTGGCCGTTCTCGGCAAAACAGGCGCGGTCGAATTCGGGGTCGGAGCCTGAATGCGCGCAGAAGCCATGGTCGGCGAACAAACCTTGGTGCGTATCGACGAAGGTCATGCGATCGGATTCGGGATCGCGGCACAGCGCGCCTTGCGTGCAGGTCGCGAGTCCCTTGAGCTGCGGCAGGAATTCGGTGTCGACATAGGTCGAGACCCGGGCGAGCCGCTGCGGATCGGCGTTGAAGGCCGGATGGATGTCGAAGCCGGCGCGGCCGCCACGGCACGGCACGCCGCCGTCCGCGAGCGCCGGATTGGCGTAGGAGACATAGACGACGTGCGAGAGGTCGCCGTCGACCAGCGGCTTCAGGGCCTCGCGCAGCTTGACGAAATTCCTGGGCAGCTCGCGCGCGAGCGCATCGCGTGAATCGTCGACACCAGCCATCACGCCGGAGCGCGTGAACAGCGCGCGTTCCGTCGCGGTGTCCACGATCACGTCGGCGACGAGGCCGGAGAAATAGACGTCGTTGGCGCCGATCGAGAGCAGCACGAGGTCAAGCCTGCGGTCCGGCTGGCGTTTCCTCGCCGCAGTGAGTGCCTCGCGCAACTCGGCCACTTGCGCATTGACGCTGGTTTGGCAGGTGCCGCTCTTGCCGGGCGGGCATTCGCGCGCACGCTGCGAGCCCAAGAGCCCGTCGCTGATGCTCGCGCCGGTGCAGGCGAGCGGCAGATAGGTCACGGCGATGTGGGGATAGCGGACCGCAAGCGCGAGCGCGGTGCGGCTCTGGTAGCTGTAGAGCGAGCGATGGCAGGCGGCGTTGAACCAGAGTGCGCCGTAGCGCTGCCAGTTGGCGAGCGTGTCCGGCGCCTCGCAGGCTCGCCCGCCCTTGAAGCCGGCGCGGCTCGGCCGGTAGTACTGTCCGCCGGAGGTGCCGAGATAGGAGCGGAAGCAGAAACCGTCGTCGGACAGCGCGATGGGGCGGTCCGGATTACCCTCGCCGGAGGCGATGCTGTCGCCTAAGCCCGCAACGAAGATGTCGCGGACCTGGATCTCGGTCTGGATGCGTTGGGTCGGGTCGGAGCCCGAGGAGACGTCGACGGTCGCCACCGTCTGCTTGCCGTAGCGGACGCGCAGGTTCACCGGCTCGGCGCAGTCGAAGGTCGAGGCCTGCGGCCCGTCGCCGTCGTCGAACGACCAGGCGCAGGTGGCGCCGACCGGCACGGCGCCGGTCAGGCGCACGGTCACCGGGTGGTCGATCGGGGTGATGTAGTTCTCTTTGACGTTGTCGCGGGTGCAGGGCTGGTTGACCCTGCCCTGGAGGTCGATGCAGAGGCGGTTGACCATGTTGCGGGCCCAGCCGCGGCCCTCGCTTTGCATCTCCAGCGACTGCTCGGCGGCGAGGATGCTGCGGTTGCGGGCGTTCTCGACGTGGAGAAGGAAGTCGCGCTCCTCCCGGAACAGGCGGAAGCGGTTGCGCACCTCCCAGGTGATCTGGAGGCTGCCGTCCTGCGCGGCAGCGCGTTCAGGCGGCAAAGCGCCTAACATCCCGGCAAGCAGGGCGCCGGCGAGGAAGGTGCGGAGGTTGGCTCGGATCATAGCCCGCGCTTTCAACGTCAAAGTTGAGGCGGAAATAAGAGAGGCTTCCTCGCCCCGCCTTCGACGTTTGTCTGACCGGTTTAGCTCTTGCCGTCCAGGGTTTTGCCTCCGTCTAGCGCTTGCTGGCCTGCCGCAGCGACCGTTCGCGCTCCATCTGCGTCACCTGCTTGGGCAGGTTGGCCTGCGCGCAGGCCTCAGCCAGCCGCCGGCGCTCCTGCCACGGCTCCACGACGTTCATCCAGAGTTCGCGCGCTCCCATGATGGAAATGGCGAGGCCGAACGGGATCATGAAATAGAGGATGCGGAAGACCAGGAGGGTCGCGAGCAACTGCTCGCGGCCGAATTCGGGGAGCGCTACCAGCATGGCGGCGTCGAATACGCCGATGCTGCCGGGGGCGTGGCTGGCAAAGCCCAGCAGCGTCGCCAGGATGAACACCACCGCGAGCGACATGAAATCGATCGGCGGGGTGGACGGCACCAGGAGGTACATCGCCATGGCGCAGAAGCCGAGATCGACCACGCCAATCAGGATCTGCACGAGCGTCAGCGGCGCCGACGGCAGCACCACCTTCCAGCCCTTCTGACCGAGCTCGCGGCGCTTCTCCCCCATCGACAGCCATACGAGGTAAGCGGTGATCGAGGCGAGGCCGCCAAAGGCGATCAGGCGGTTGATCGCGGAGGGGAGCTGGTCCATCGCGGACGCGGCATCGGGGTGGATCGCCATGCCGATCGACAGCACGAAGATGTTACCGAGCCAGAAGGTGAGTCCGGAGAGGAAGCAGATCTTTGCAACGTCGATCGCATTCAGCCCGTAGTCCGAATAGATCCGGAAGCGGATCGCCCCACCGGTGAAGACGGTCGCGCCGATGTTGTGGCCGATCGAATAGGAGGTGAAGCTGGACAGCGCTGCGATGCGGTAGGGGACGTGCTTCTTGCCGATCGTTCGCAGTGCGAAGAAGTCGTAGAAGGTCAGCGTACAGAAAGCGAAAAAGACGCAGAGCGCCGCAAGGCCGATGTTGCCGCGGGGGATCTCGGTTAACGCGGTCAGGATGACGCCGGTGTCGATGCCCTTGAGGGTGCGCACCAGCGTGGTGATCGCGAAGGCGATGATCATGACGCTCGCGGCAATGCCGAGCCGACGCCAACCGATCCATCTCTTGAAGCCGCGTTTCATCGCGGGCAGCACGTCCTGCATTCATCCTCCCGGCGGGGCACACTTAACCATAAAGCCTACCCAATCGAGCTGGGAGCTGATCGAGTGCGATCGCGCCCGAAGGTTGGCACTGATCGCAAGGCATATCCTAGTTCCTTAAGGCAAAAACAGCGCTTTGTGCAGCCCTTGACAACGGAAGCTTCTGCGCTGGGATAGCCCTTTTTGTCATACGTCCTACACATTGCCGCGCGTTAAGGATTACGAGTCGCGACATTGCCGTATCGTTGCCAGCATTTTGCCAAACCGCAGCGCGGTTCGCCTTGTTCCAGCTCAAGGTTTTCAATCCCTTCGGAACGTCCCTCGTGTGTCTCGGTTAGCGCCGTATCAACAACCGAACACGGCGCGATGGCGGCCTGTACGCACGCAGGCGGGCGCCGCTCTGTTCCCGAAGCGCAAGGATTGGAACGATGGGACTGTTCACCAAGGACATCAAGAGCATGAACGACCTGTTCGTGCATCAATTGCAGGACATCTATTACGCCGAGCAGCAGCTCACCAAGGCGCTGCCGAAAATGGCAAATAAGGCGACCGATCCGCAGTTGAAGCAGGGCTTTTTGACGCACCTCGATGAAACCAAGCAGCATGTGAAGCGGCTGGAAGAGGTGTTCAAGATGCATGGCGTCGAGGTGAAGGCGATCGATTGCCCGGCGATCGACGGCATCATCGAGGAAGCCAATGACACCGCCGGCGAGGTCGCAGACAAGGCGGTGCTGGATGCGGCCCTCATCAATGCCGCGCAGGCCGCCGAGCACTACGAGATCGTCCGCTACGGCAGCCTGATCGCCTGGGCCAAGCAGCTCGGCCGCAATGACTGCGCGGCGGTGCTCGCCAAGACGCTGGAGGAAGAGAAGGCGACCGACAAGAAGCTGACCATGATCGCCGAGACCAAGGTGAACCTGCGCGCGGCGAGCTAGGCCCACGTCGTCGCGACAGCGCCGCAGAAGTCGAGCGCGGCGTTTTCGCGAGATGTCTCCCCGCGAGGGCGAGGGCGGGGGATCCAGTATGCCGCGGCGCCTCAGTATACCGCACCGCCTCTGGAATACCGGATCGCCCGCCCCAGTGCGCAAGCGCGCATAAAGGCGGGCGATGACACCGAGAGGTGGCGAATTCGTTCCTCAAGCGAATAACTCAGCATTCATAATTCGACCTGTATCGAATCATGCTTGGGGCTAGACCTGTATCCTTCGCATGGGGCTGCAATCGGGATGGCAGCATGCGGACCAATATAGCCCATACCAATATCGACTACGCGTCCTCGGGAAACACGCAGCGCTCGCGCCTTGCCACCTCGCTGACACTCGCGGCTATGAGTCTTGGCTATGGCGTGGTGCAGCTCGACGTCACCATCGTCAACACCGCGCTTCATGCCATGGGTACCGCGCTTGGCGGCGGGGTCGCCGAGCTGCAATGGGTGGTGAGCGCCTACACCATCGCCTTTGCCGCCTTCATCCTGACCGCCGGCGCGCTCGGCGATCGCGTCGGCGCCAAGCGCGTCTTCATGGCGGGTTTCGCCCTCTTCACCGCGGCCTCGCTCGCCTGCGCGCTGTCGCCGAATGCCATCGTCCTGATCGGCGCGCGGCTGATCCAGGGATTGGCGGCGGCGATCTTGGTGCCGAATTCGCTAGCCCTGCTCAACCACGCTTATCCGGACGAGAAGCAGCGCGGCCGCGCCGTCGCGGTCTGGGCCGCAGGCGCCAGCCTTGCCTTAACCGCAGGGCCGTTCGTCGGCGGCGGCCTGATCACGCTGGTCGGCTGGCGGGCGATCTTCCTGGTCAACCTGCCGATCGGGCTGGTCGGCCTCTGGCTGACCTGGCGCTACACCGATGAGACCACGCGCTCGCTCGCGCGCGAGATCGATCTGCCCGGCCAGTGCGCGGCAATCGGCGCGTTAGGCGCGCTCGCCGGCGCGATCATCGAAGGCGGCGCGAAGGGCTGGTCGCATCCTGCCGTGATCGCGGCCTTCGTCGCGGCCGCCGTCCTGGCCGTGCTGTTCGTCTGGCGCGAGCAGCGCACGGCGCAGCCGATGCTGCCGCTGTCGCTGTTTGGCAACCGCATGTTCGCGCTGACCTCACTCGTGGGCCTGCTCGTGAACGTCGCGATCTACGGCCTGATCTTCGTGCTCAGCCTCTACTTCCAGGAGGTCAACGGACTGTCGGCCTGGTGGACCGGGCTTGCCTTCGTCCCGATGATGGGCGCGGTGCTGCCGGTGAATCTGCTGGCGCCGCGCATTTCCGAGCGCATCGGAGCCTGCAGGACCATGATCGTGGGCGCGGGCGTCTCGGCGCTGGGCTGCCTCGGCATGCTCGGCATGACTCCCGACACCAGCTATTGGGCGATCGCCGTGCAGATGATCGCGATCAGCGGCGGCCTCGGCCTTTTGGTGCCACCCCTGACCTCGACGCTGCTCGGCAGCGTTGAGAAGGCCCGCTCGGGCATCGCGGCCGGCGTGCTCAATGCGACCCGGCAGACCGGCAGCGTGCTCGGCGTTGCGCTGTTCGGCTCACTGGTTGCGGGGAACTTCATGACCGGCCTGCACGCTTCGCTGATCATTGCGGCAACTGTCCTGCTGCTGGCCGCGACGGCGATATGGCATAGCGCGGCAGCCGATGGTTAACCCTGAGTATGCTGCCTGCGCTCACAGCTTTCGTTCACCATGAGCCGAACCGGCATGTAGCCGGTTACCGACTGTCCATCTCTCGTCTCTTTAATGCAGGTGCCGAAAATGGACCTGCGATATGTACCAAGTTCTTTACTGTCTGACGGATCAGCATGACTGGGGCCTGGTCGCGCTGGGCGGCGCGGTCTGCTTGCTCGCCAGCGCGGCGGCGATCAGCCTGTTTCATCGGGCGCGCGCCACACAGGGCTCTGCGCGTCTGGTCTGGCTTGCGCTCGACGCCATCGTCAGCGGTTGCGGCATCTGGGCAACGCATTTCATCGCGATGCTGGCCTACGGGCCGGGCGCCGGTGCGGCCTACAACATTCCCGTGACGGTCCTGTCGCTGATCTTCGCGATCTCCGTGACCTTCGTGGGCCTGAGCATCGCGGCGTCATCGACGCGCACGCCATGGATACTTCTCGGCGGTGCCATCGTCGGCGGCGGCGTCGCGGCCATGCACTATACTGGCATGGCGGCGCTGGAGATGCCCGCGCACGTCGGCTGGGTGAGCGGCACGGTGACCGCCTCGATTCTGTTCGGAATCGTGTTCGGCGCGGCTGCCATCTATGTCGCGGCGCGGCGCGATGACCTCTCGCATGCTCTGAGCGCCACCGGCTTGCTCACGCTCGCCATCGTCTCGCATCACTTCACGGCGATGGGCGCCGTCGAGCTGACGCCGGATCCGACGCTCGCCACCAGCGGGTTGTCGATTGCGCCGGCGACGCTCTCCTTGCTCACCGCGAGCGCCGCGGCCGCCATCATCGCCATCGCACTCGTCGCCGCGATCCTCGATCGCCGCGCCAAGGGCCAATTGGGGCGCCAGCAGGTCGTGCTCGACACCGCGCTCGAGAACATGTCGCAGGGGCTGTGCATGTTCGACGGGGACGGCAGGATCCTGCTATTCAACGAGCATTATGCCTCGATGATGGGCCGGACCGGCATGACGTTGATCGGGCGTACGCTGCTCGAGGTCCTCGTGGAACAGAGGGCGATGGGCAAGTGGGAGGGCAACCCGGAGGAGTTTTTCGGCCGGCTGGTCGCCGACGCCCGCGAAAGCCGCGGCACCACCATGATCGTCAATCGCTTTGGCCGCTCGATCCGCGTCGTCAACCAGCCGATGCAGGGCGGCGGCTGGGTCGCGACCTTCGAGGATATCACCGAATGGCTGGCGGCGCAGGAGAAGATCTCCCACATGGCGCGCCACGACGCGCTGACCAATCTGCCGAACCGCGTGCTGTTCCACGAGCAGCTCGAGCAGGGCCTGCGCCTCGCCAGGCCCGGCGACCAGCTCGCGGTGCTTTGTCTCGACCTCGATCACTTCAAGGACATCAACGATTCACTCGGGCATCCGATCGGTGACGCGCTGCTCAAGGAGGTCGGCCGCAGGTTAGCTGCCTGCGCCGGCGAGAGAGACACCGTGGCGCGGCTCGGCGGTGACGAGTTCGCCGTGGTCCAGCTCGGTAAGGAGGAGGCGGCGGCGACCGCGCTCGCCGGACGCCTGGTCGAGGTGATTTCCGCGCCCTATGAGATCGCCGACCATCAGATCATCATCGGCGTGTCGATCGGCATCTCGCTGTCGCCACAGGACGGCAGCAATCCGGACGAGCTGTTGAAGAACGCCGACCTCGCGCTGTACCGCGCCAAGGCCGATGGCCGCGGTACCTATCGCTTCTTCGAGACCGGCATGGATGCCCGCGCGCAGGCGCGGCGGCTGCTCGAAATGGATTTGCGGGCGGCGCTAAGCAGGAACGAGTTCGAGGTCCACTACCAGCCGATCCGCGACGTTGCCAGGGACCGCGTCGTGGCCTTCGAGGCACTGAGCCGATGGAATCACCCGCAGCGCGGCCTGATCTCGCCGGCCGCCTTCATTCCGCTCGCGGAAGAGACCGGCCTGATCGTGCAACTCGGCGAGCAGGTGCTGCGCAACGCCTGCGCCGATGCGGCCACCTGGCCCGAGGAAATCTGCGTCGCCGTCAACCTGTCGCCGGTGCAGTTCAAGAACCCGAACCTGGTCGCTTCGGTGACCGAGGCGCTGACCGCCTCGGGGCTTGCTGCCGGGCGCCTCGAGCTCGAGATCACTGAATCCGTGCTGCTCCAGAACAGCGAGGCAACGCTTGCGATCCTGCATGAACTACGCGCGCAGGGCGTGCGGATCTCGCTCGACGATTTCGGCACCGGCTATTCCTCGCTCAGCTACTTGCGCAGCTTCCCTTTCGACAAGATCAAGATCGACCGCTCCTTCGTGTCCGAGCTCTCGACGCGCGAGGATTCCATGGCAATCGTCCGTGCCGTCACCGGCCTCGGGCGCAGCCTCGGGATCGCGACCACGGCGGAGGGCGTCGAGAACGATGCGCAGCTCGAGCTCCTGCGGCGCGAGGGCTGTACCCAGGCGCAAGGCTATCTGTTCAGCGCGCCGCGGCCGGCGTCCGAGGTTGCGATGATGCTGGCGAAGCCCCGCCTGCGTGCCTCAGCCTGAACGTCAGGCCTTGCGGAGCGCGAAATGCGCGCCGCAGAACGCCATCACTGCGCCGAGGCACAGTGCGGCAAGGCCTGCAAGCACGCCGGAGATGGTCGGGATCGGGCTGGGTGCGGAGGCCGCCTGTCCGGCGCCGGCGAGCAAGAGCACGCCGACCGCGATCAGGAACTGCCGCATCCTTTGCGGGATCTGGCCCGAAACGGCGCTCTGCATCAGTGTCGCGGTGAAGTAGCCGCCCGAAAAGCCGACGGTGGCGATCAGCCACCACGCGATCGCCGCACCCGCGGGCATGAACTCATGCGTGTCCGAGCGCCAGAGCCCGCCGAGGTCGAGCCCGTAGCGCGCGCCCAGCATATGCACCGCGAGCGCGAGCAGCACGCCCGAGATCATCGCGCCGCCGAGAATCAGGTGACGGGGAAAAAAGATCGTCTCAGCCATGCCTGGTTTGTAGAATGGGCGAGGGGGGCGTGCAAGCCGATCAGGCCGAGCGCAGAGTTGATAAAGGTCGACGAGATGTCCGAGCTACAGGCCGTCGCGCAAGTCGTGAGCGAGCAAGTCACGAGCTACGCCTACAAGGCGTCGCTGATCGGCTCGGCGCACCGCTTCGAGCTGACGGATGAGGGCCTGTCGTGGCAGATCGCCGGCCGCTCCGGCCTGTGGCGCTATGGCGAGATCTCGGCGATCCGGCTGTCGTACCGACCCGTCTCGATGCAGCAGCACCGGTTTCGCGCCGATCTCCGCCATGCAGATGGCGGCCGCATCGCGATCCTGTCGACGACCTGGCAGACCGCGGCGCTGATGGCGGCGCAGGATCACGGCTTTCGCGATTTCATCGTCGCGCTGCACGCGCACATGGCAAAAGCGGGTAGCCGCGCCAAGCTGACCGCGGGCCTCGGGCGCACCGCCTACACGGCGGCGCTCGCGCTTCTGGCGATGCTGGCGGTGGCGATGGCCGGGCTTCTCATCCGCGCGATCGCGACCGGCGAATGGACGGGCGCGCTGTTCATCGTCGGCTTCGCCGCGCTGTTCACCTGGCAGATCGGCGGCTTCATCCGCCGCAACCAGCCGCGCAGCTACGGCTTTGACCGGTTGCCGGAGGCGCTGCTGCCGTAGCGGCGGCTGCAATCGCCGGTCATCAAACGTGACTTCGCGGAATCGGGCCCATGTCGCATTCTCATCGTCATGGACCGCAGCAGCCGAATGCCGACAGCGGACGAGATCGCCGCAATCAATGCCACGCATCTGATCGAGACGCCGCTTCGGCCAGCCGACCTGCTGTTCCTGTTCGGCACCCGCGAGGACGTCGCGCTGCGCGCCGGCACCGCGGCCCGGCTTTGGCGCGACGGCTATTTCCGCTGGTCGATCGTCAGCGGAGGAGTGACGCCGGGCTCGGAGCAATCCGAGTGCAAGCTCATCAAGGCCGCGATGGTCGAAGCCGGCATTCCGGCGGGCCGCATCCTCGAAGAGCACCGGGCGATGAATACGGGGGAGAACGTCGTCTTCTCGCTGCCGGTCATCGATGCTGCGCTCGGGCTGCAAAATATTCGCAGCGTGATCTGCCTCGGCAACACCTGGACGGCGCGTCGCTATCCCATGACGCTGCATCGGCACTGGCCGGAGGTGACGAAGATGCTTCTGACGGTCGATAGTTTTGCGACGCCGCGCGGGCTCTGGCACACCGATGCCGAGTTGCGCCGCCGCGTCCTGCATGAATGGGACAAGATCGAACCGTACAAGGCGAAGGGGTTCATTGCGGAGTGGCCGGTGACGTGAGAGGCCGGCGCGCTACTCCGTCGAATCAAAGTCCTCTTCCTTCGAGCGCAGCATCGCCGAGAGCGTGCGCAGGCCCGCGTCGAGCTGCTCGAAACTTGGTGCGCCAAGCGCCAGGCGGACAGCGTTGGGGGCATGCCCGTTGGCGATCGCGAACGTTGTGGACGGCGTCAGCGCGATGTCGCGGCGGCCGGCCGCGGCGACCAGCGTCTGCGAGCGCCAATGCGACGGCAGCGACAGCCACAGATGATAGGCCTTCGGATCGGCCTGGATATCGAAGCCGGCGAGGCGCTGCGCCGCCAGGTGCTGGCGTTTGCCCGCATCGATGCGTTTGAGGCGCGACAATTCGGCCGCGGTGCCGTCGGCCATCAGCCGCTGCCCGGCCGCGAAGGCATAGCCGGATGCGGTCCAGCCGCCCGAGCGCACCGAGGCCAGCACGCTTTCACGCAAATGCGGGGGGGCGACGATGAAGCCGAGCGCTAGCCCCGGCGCGACCTTCTTCGACAGGCTGTCGAGCACGAGGCAACGGTCCGGCGCGAGCGCGGCGAGCGGCACCTCGTCGGCGAGGAAGCTGTAGACGGTGTCCTCGATGATTGGCAGGTCGAGCTTCTCGGCGGCGCGCAGCACGTCGTTGCGGCGGCCGAGCGGCATGGTGATGCCGAGCGGGTTCTGCATCGTCGGCTGCAGATAGAGCGCGGCAAGATTCGCCTCGCGATGCGCTTTCTGGATCGCGTCCGGACGCACGCCGTGCTCGTCCATCGCGAGCGGCACCAGCGTGATGCCGAGGCGTGCGGCGATGCCCTTGATGAAGGGATAGGTCAGCGCCTCGACGCCGCAGCGTCCGCCCGCAGGCACGAGTGCGGCAAGCGCGGCGGCAATGCATTGCCGTCCGTTCGAGGTGAAGACGAGATGGTCGGCGTTCGGCGCCCAGCCCTTGCGTGCGAGGTATGATGCGGAAATGCTCCGAGCTGCCTGCGTGCCGGTGCTGGTCGCAGGCCGCAGCGCGACCTCGAGCGCCTCGGGGCGCTCGAGACCGGCGAGGCTCTTTGCGATCATCGCCGATTGCTGCGGCAGCAACGGATAGTTGAACTCGAAGTCGATCCGCGCGCCGCGCGGCTCGGCGGGAGCTGCGACGCCGCGCCGCGCCTCGCCGGAGATGAACGTGCCGCGGCCGACCTCGCCGACGACGAGCCCGCGACGCAGCAGCTCCGTATAAACACGGCTAGCGGTCGAGACCGCAATGCCACGCTCATAGGCGAAATTGCGCTGCGGCGGCAGGCGGTCGCCCGGCTTTAACGTCCCGTTAGTGATGTCGGCGGCAACGGCATCGGCCAGCTTCACGTACTCGAACTTCGACATTATTGCACCGAGAGCAATGTTTCACTTGCACCGAGAATTGTACTGGAGCATTTTGGTTCCATCAAGTCCCGCGATTGAACCCCGGCTGCGCGAGCAATCCGAGGGCAATGAAGGAGCAGGCGCCGACCGGCGTCTGTGCCAGCGGCATCGCTTTCGCCGCACGGGACGATTGCCGGAGAAGAAACATGACCACCATCTCGCAAACTGCCGGGCAGCCTCTGAGCCCACCCTCGTCACGCGGATTCTTCCGCTCCCTCGTCAACGGCGCCGCTGCGCTGCTCGACTTCCTGGAGCGTCGCGCCGCCGTCAAGACGCTGAACGAACTCGACGACCGCGCGTTGCGCGACATCGGGATCACGCGCTCGCAGATCGAGGATGCGGTTTACGGGCAGGTGAAAGCCGAGCTGGCGCGCTACCTGTAACCAACTGCGGGGTCAGGCGACTGCGGCCCGTCCCCATGCTCCGCCAAAAGCTCGATCGTCCTCGGAACGGTCGGGCTTGCGGCGTGGCCTCGTTGAGGCGCCGTGTGCGCGCCGGTGTCGACGGTCGAGACGTCGCATGTGCGTGGCGACCTTGTCGACGAGTGCCGCGATCCGTGCTGACGCCTGCTTGACGACGAACAGGATCGTCGTGACTCGGCTCAGCACGCCAAGCAGGAACAGCACCGAGAAGACGTCGAGATAAGCGAGGAGATCGCCGACCAGCATCAGCTCGGGCGGGATCGGGATCCTGTGGTAGTAGGCCAGAACCAGAATGACGACGGGGATAAAGGCGATCACCTGCCGCACTGTCAGCCTGTCCAGAGCCGCGGCCAATTGCACGACCAGCACCTCCCAGAGCGCATCGCCGATCGCGAGCGGGACTTCGTAACTCCATTTGCGCCACCAGTCCCGCATGCAATTGCTCCGAGGTGTTTATCTGAGCAGAAGCTAGTGCCGGACCACCAGCACCGAGCATTTGGCGTAACGCACGACGTGCCCGGCATTTGAGCCAAGGAAATAGGTCCGCATCGCCGGACGGTGCGAAGTCATGACGATGAGGTCGGCCTTCATGTGCGCCGCTTCCTCCAGGATCTCGTGATAGATACCGCCCTGGCGTACCACGCTGGAGATACGCGGGGCGTCGATGCCGGACTCGCGTGCGACGATGGCGAGTGCTTCCTCGGAGGTCTGGCGCTGCTGCTCGTCGAAATCGGCCGGCACGTATTCGGCCAGCATCACCGGCGTCATCGGCAGCACGTTGAGTAGGCGCACCGTGCCGTTCCAGGTCTGCGACAGCGTGGCAGCCGTCGCGATCGCAGGTTTTGCGAGGTCGGTGTCGGCGAGATCGATGGGCACGAGAATGGACTTGAACATCTGCGCCTCCCTGTCTTTCAACGACCCGGGACGGCGCCCTGTCGCCCCTAAGCCTGCTTCAGCAACTTGGGGCTGACGAACAGCACCAGCTTCCCGCGGCGGTACGCTACGTCACCCCAATCCTTGACGTCAAAGTCGAAGACCGCAAGCCCCGCCGTCGGCAGGTTGTGGGCGAGCGCCTTGCGGCCGGCCTCGTCGCCGCCGCTGCCCATCAGCATCAACGCAACTTCATGCATGCCGGGATTGTGACCGACCAGCATCAGGTTTTTCGGCGAGGCGGGAATGGTTGCGGTGCGAATGGTTTCCAGGAGTTGTGCAGGGTCGGCGCCATAGAGTTCCGGCAGCAATTCGACCTGGGGCTCCGCGACACGGTTTTTCATGCTCTCCCAGGCGACGTCCCAGGTCTGCCTGGCCCGGACGGCCGGTGACACCAGCACGGTATTGGGGAACGGCGGATGATGGGCAATCCAGTCGCCCATATGGGCTGCATCCCGATGGCCGCGGTCGTCGAGGCGGCGGTCCTGGTCACGGCCGCTCGGTGCGTCAGTCTCGGTCTTGGCGTGACGCAGCAGCATCAAACGGCGCATGGCATTCTCGAATCATTTCGGTCTTATTTAATCTACAGGCAATGGTTCAGGACAAGGTGACAAGCGCCTGACCGGTGCCTTAAGAAAACGACATGAGCGAGACTTACACAAGCATGTCCCAGCAAGAAGCCGGCTTTCGCGAGCGGCTGACGTTCGATCTCGACGCCGATATCTGCGTCATCGGCGCGGGGCTCGCCGGGCTCACGGTCGCACTGGAGGCGGCTCGGCTCGGGGCCAGCGTGGCGGTGCTGGAGGGGCGGCATGTCGGCTGGAACGCCTCCGGCAACCAGCTCGGCACCGTGATGCCGGGTTTTGCGCTGCCGCTCGCCGACCTGATCGAGCGCGTTGGTTTCGAGGACGCGCGCGAGCTCTGGGCGCTGTCGAAGGAGGGCGCCGAGTTCGTGCGCGCCAACGCCACCGAAGCGGCGATGCCAGGGATCGGCGTGACCGGCGGCGTGCTCGAGGTCTCCAATGTCGATGCCGGCGACCGGCTGATCAGCCGGCTCCAGATGCTGAACGAGGATTTCGACACCGAGGCCGAGGGCTGGCAGGCTAACCGCGTGCGCGCGGTGCTCAGCACCGACCGCTATTTCCACGGTGTCTATTATCCGAGGGCGTTCCAGGTCGATGGTCGAAAATATGTCCACGGGCTCGCGGCCTTGGCGCGGCGGGCCGGCGCGCGCATCTTCGAGGAAACGCCGGTCGTCAGCATCGATCATTCCGGCATCCGCAAGCGCATCGTGACGCCGTCGGCGCGCCTGCGCGCCACGCATATCGTGCTCGCTGGCAACATCCATCTCGGCGCGCCGCTGAAGCGCCTGTCAGACACGCTGCTGCCGGTCTGGCGCTATGCCGGAATCACCGCACCGCTCGGCGAGCGCCTCTCCGAAATCCTCGCCTTCAAGGGATCGGTGATGGATACCGACGGCATCGATCATTTCCGCGTCGTCGATGGCGACCGCTTGATGTGGGAAAGTCCGGAAACGACATGGGCCGCGAGTCCGCAACGCTTCGCCGGCGCCATCAAGCGCCGGATCCGCACGATCTTTCCTGATCTCGGCGAGGTCGAGATCGCCGAGATGTTTGGCGGGGCAACCGGCCAGACCGTGCACGGCATGCCGCAGATCGGGCAGCTCCGCAAAGGCCTGTGGGTGGCAAGCGGCTTCGGCCGCCAAGGCATGAATACCTCGGCCATGGCCGGTCAGATCATTGTCCGCAGCATCCTCCGGGGCGACGAGCGCTGGCGCCTGTTCTCGCCCTTCGATCTGGTCTGGGCGGGTGGGATCACGGGGCGGGCGGCCGGCCAATTGATCGGGCTCTGGGGCAGGGCGAGCTCGGCCGCGGCCGGCTCGCTCGCCCGTTACCGCGAGCGAGGGCGGGTCAAGGAGCGGGAACGCGAGGCGAAGCTGGCTCGGGCCAACCGGGCCGCCGGCACGGGCCCGCGGCGCCCGCCGCCCGGCGCGGTGCGCCCGGTTCGGCCCTCGCCACGGCCGGAACCGGTGCCGCATGCCGAGGAAGCCGAGCCGCAGGAGCAGGGCGTCTCGCAATAATTTGAGAAAAAACTCCGCCTGACGGTGTAACGTCGCGCGTTCAAGCCCGTATCTCAGCGCGTGGACAGATGAACAGTTCCCTCGCACGGAGAAAGAGATGTTTGACCGCCGCATCCTGTTGACGTTCGTCGCCGGCCTGTTCGGCCTGACGGCGTTCCGCTGGCTGAGAGCGACCCCGGCCAAGGCTGGAGAGAAGGCCGCGGAGAAATTCGAGATCGAGAAGACGGAGGCCGAGTGGCGTGCCCAGCTCACGCCGCAGCAATATGAGATTCTGCGTAACCAGGGCACCGAACGGCCCGGTTCCAGCCCGCTGCTGAAGGAACATCGCAAGGGCGTCTTCGCCTGCGCCGGCTGCGACCTGCCGTTGTTCGCCTCCGACACCAAGTTCGAGAGCGGCACCGGCTGGCCAAGCTTCTACCAGCCGATCGAGGGCAATGTCGGCAAGACCGAGGACCGGACCTTCGGCATGGTTCGCACCGAGGTGCATTGCCGTCGCTGCGGCGGCCATCTCGGCCACGTCTTCGACGATGGCCCAAAGCCGACCGGATTGCGCTACTGCATCGACGGTTTTGGGCTCGTTTTCCACCCCGCGGCAGCGTCCGCGACGTAAGGGTAAGGCCGGCAATTGTTGCCGCCCCGGCAATTGTGCCCCGGTCTCACGGCCGGGGCATGTGTATTTAAGGCATTGATTTTATTCAGATACCCGCATTGGCATAGGCCTTGCGACGTCTCCATTCGATTGCGGCCAAGGGTCGGCCGGCCGCCGAGATCGATTTTGGAGACAAAGTTATGGGTATCTTCGATGCAATGAACACCTCGGTGGGTGGCCTGCAGGCGCAGTCCTACGCGCTTCAGAACATTTCCGGCAACATCGCGAACTCATCCACCACTGGCTACAAGGGCATCGGAACCAGCTTCGAGGATCTCATTCCCGACGCCGAGGTGCCCAGCAAGCAGGTCGCGGGCGGCGTCACCGCGCACGCGCAGGCGACCATCACGACGCAGGGCACGATCTCCTCGTCCAGCGTCGCCACCAACATGGCGATCACCGGCGACGGTTTCTTCTCGGTGCAGAAGGCGAGCGGCGTCGTCGACAACGTGCCGGTGTTCGACGGCGTCAACTACTATACTCGCCGCGGTGACTTCCAGGTCAATGCCAACGGCAATCTCGTCAACGGTGCCGGCTACTACCTGATGGGCGTCGCGGTCGACCCGAAGACCGGCAACGCGCTCGGCAACGTGCCGACGGTGCTGCAATTCCAGAACAACTTCGTCCCGGCGCAGGCAACCACCTCAATCCAATATGCAGCGAACCTGCCAACCCAGCCGAACACCTTGGCGAGCTCGACGGCGACGAGCGGCTCCCTCGTGGCCTATGGTGGCCTCAATCCGTCCGACTTCGTGTCGAGCCCGTTGCCCTATGTCGATGCGACGATCTCCGGCACGGCCGTCAACAACAAGGCTGCTGCTCCCATCACCTCCGCAACGAAGCTGTCGGGCGCCGCGGGTAGCGACTCCTTGACGACGGACTTCGCCGCTGGCGACACTATCGTGGTCGACGGCACCACGATCACCATTACCGCGGCCGGCACTGGCCTGCAGGATTCGACCCACGTCCGCGCGGACGATACCGTCGGTGATCTGCTCTCGGCGATCGGCGGGATCACCGGCGTGGCACCGACGATCAGCGGCGGCGCCATCACGCTTCACACCGGCGCCATGCTGGACCTCACCGTCACGAGCACGCCGTCGGCCGACCTTTCCGCGCTCGGTTTCAGCTCGGTATCGCAGGCCCGCGGCACCGGCAACAGCGTCGTGACTAGCAACGACGTTGCGACCTTCACCAAGGAGTCCATCAGCGGCGGCGCGGTGACCGCGTACAATGCTTCCGGCACGCCGGTGAACCTGCAATTGCGATGGGGCAAGGTCGACAGCGCCTCACTCGGCGCCGGGCACACCGACACTTGGAACCTGTTCTATCAGTCGGACGCCAATGCGACCGGCACGCAGACGGCATGGATCAACACCGGCACCAATTTCACCTTTGCCAGCGACGGCTCGCTCACCTCCCCGAGCGGTTCGGGCATCACCATCCCCAACGTCACCGTCGGCGGCCAGTCGCTGGGCTCGGTCGCCTTCAACATCTCCTCCGGCGGACTGACGCAATATGCCAGCACCAGCGGCGCCGTCACCATCAACACCATCACGCAGAACGGCTACGCCGCCGGCCAGCTCCGCTCAGTCGCCGTCAACAACAACGGCATCGTGGTCGGCACCTTCTCCAACGGCCAGAACCTCGATCTCGCCGCGGTGACGTTGTCGCACTTCAACGGCACCAACTACCTGAAGGCGATGGACGGCGGCGCCTACGCCGTCACCGACCAGTCGGGCCCGGCGATCGATGGCGCTTCCGGCAGCATCAGCGGCTCGTCGCTCGAGGGATCGAACACCGACATCGCCGACGAATTCACCAAGCTGATCGTGACCCAGCAGGCCTATTCGGCCAACACCAAGGTCATCACGACGGCGAACTCGATGGTGCAGGATCTCCTGAACGTGTTGCGCTGATCAGCGCTGACGCAGCGTAACCAGAGGCGGGCAGTAACATGGGTTTGAGTTCATCCCTCGCCAGCGCAATGAGCGGCCTGCGTGCCAACCAGGCCGCGCTTTCGATCGTCTCCTCGAACGTCGCCAATTCGCAGACGCCGGGTTACGTCGCCCAGTCTCCGAATCAGATCGAGGTCACCACCGGCAATTTCGGCTCGACGGTGACGACCACCGGCGTCAGCCGCGACCTCGATGCCTACGTGCAGGGCCAGCTCCGCACCGAGACCGGCGGCGGCGGCTATGCCGACCAGATGGCCAACATCCTGAAGCAGCTTCAGAATGTCTACGGCAACCCCGGCGGCAGCGGCACGCTCGAGACCGCGCTGAACGATTTCACGAGCTCGCTGCAGGCGTTGTCGACGAGCGCAGGCGCGTCGTCGGCGCAGACCGTCGCGGTTGCCGCCGCGCAGTCGCTGGCGCAGCAGCTCAATCTCACGACCAAGGGCATCCAGTCGCTGCGCAGCAATGCCGAGCAGGATCTCGGCACCTCGGCGCAGCAGGCCAACGCGGCGATGCAGCAGATCGCCGACATCAATACCAAGCTGCAAGGCCTGAGCTCGAGCGATCCGTCGGCCGCGACGCTGATGGATCAGCGCGACCAGGCGATCAACACCCTGTCGAAATATGTCGACGTCCGCGTCGTCACCGACGGATCGAACCAGGCCAACGTCTACACCAACACCGGTATCCAGCTCGTCGGCGCGGGGCTGGCCTCGAAGTTCACCTTCTCGTCCGCGGGCGCGCTGACGGCGAACTCGCTCTATGACAGCAATCCGGCCAAATCCGGCGTCGGCGCGTTCAACATCTCGCTGCCGAATGGCTCGTCGATCGACGTCGTCGCCAACAACGTGGTGTCGTCGGGACAGATCGCCGCCGATCTCAAGCTGCGCGACCAGACGCTGGTGCAGGCGCAGACCCAGGTCGACCAGCTCGCTGCGACGATGGCGAGCGCCATGTCCGACAAGACCACGGCCGGCACGGCCGTCGCCGGCCCGCCGTCCGGCTTCACGGTCGACATTTCCAATACGGCGCCTGGCAATTCGGTCAACCTGACCTACACCGACACCGCGACCAACACCCAGCGCCAGATCACGATCGTCAACGTGACCGATCCGGCGGCGCTGCCGTTGCAAAATGCCACCAATGCCAATCCGCTCAAAGTCGGCGTCGACTTCTCCGCGCCGATGGCCACGATCCTGTCCACGCTCAACACCGCGCTCGCCGGCAGCGCACATCTGTCGTTTGCAGGCTCCGGCACGACGCTCCAGATCACGGACGACGGTACCGGTTCGAGCACGGTCAAGTCGGCCTCGGTGACCAAGACGATCTCCGCGCTCCAGTCGGGCAATGCGCAATTGCCGTTATTCACCGACGGCAGCGCGCTATACACCGGCGCGATCACCTCATCGGGATCGCAGATGACCGGACTTGCGGGACGCATCGGCGTGAACGCGGCGGTAGTGACCGACCCGAGCAAGCTCTCGGTCTACAACACCACGCCGGTGACGCCCGCCGGCGATACCACGCGCTCGGACTTCCTCTACACGCAGCTCACCAGCTCGGTGTTCTCGTACTCGCCGACGACGGGGCTGGGCTCGTCGAGCCAACCGTTCAGCGGCACGGTCTCGAGTTATCTGCAGCAGTTCCTGAGCATCCAGAGCAATGCCTCGACCCAGGCGACAGCGTTGCAGCAGGGCCAGAGCGTCGTGGTCTCGACGCTCCAGGCAAAGTTCAACTCGACATCCAGCGTCAACATCGACTCGGAGATGTCGAATTTGATCCAGCTCCAGAATGCGTATGCCGCCAACGCTCACGTGATGTCGGTGGTGCAGAGCATGATGAACACGTTGCTCCAGGCTCAGACGTAACTAGTACAGGGCTCTGAAACATGTCGATCAGCAGCATCAACTATTCCTCGTCGGTCCTCGGCGCGCAGATCCGCAACATCAATCAGCAGCTCACCGACCTGTCGACGCAGCTCTCTACCGGCAAGCTCTCGCAGAATTATTCCGGCATGGGGACCAACGAAGGCTTTGCGATCGCCTCGCGCGCGCAGCTTTCGAACATCGCCGCCTATACCGACACGATCACCAACGTCAACGTCAACATCAACCTCGCCAACACCGCGCTCCAGTCGCTGACGACGATCCGCAACACGGTGCAGACGGGCTCCGCCAGCACCGCCCAGGATCTCAACGTCAACGGACAGACCATTGCGCAGAACACCGCCGCTGCCCAGTTCGCCTCGATGGTCGGCGTCCTCAACACGCAGTCGGGCAACCGCTATCTGTTCTCCGGGACCGCCTTCAACACGCAGTCGGTCGCGGACGCTGGCACCATCATCAACGGCACCACGACACAGGCGGGCCTGAAGACCATCATGGCAGAACGCCAGGCGGCCGACCTCGGCGCCAACGGCATGGGTCGGCTGGTGCAGACGCAGCCGACGCCGAGCTCTGTGCAGGTGTCCGAGGACGTCGCGGGATCGCCGTTCGGGTTGAAGATCGCTGCCGTCTCCTCGACGCTGACAGGCGCGACAGTCACGGGTCCGAGCGGCTCGCCGGTGTCGTTTTCGGTGGACCTCAACGGCACCAATCCGAACAATGGCGACAAGCTTAGCGTCCAGTTCACGCTACCGGACGGCTCGACCGAGCAGATCGACCTGACCGCCTCGACCGCCACGCCGACGCCGGCCGGCAGCTTTGCGATCGATACGACAACCCCGGGCAACACCGCCACGAATCTCAACACCGCGCTGAACACCGCGATCCAGAAGCTCGCCAACACCTCGCTGGTGGCGGCATCCGCCGTGGCCGCCGGCGACAACTTCTTCAACACCGCGAGCTCGGCGATCGGCGCTGCCAAGACCAACCAGGCGGCGCCACCCGCACCGATCAGCGGGACGACGGCATTGTCCGGCACGGCTCCCTCGGACTCGATCTCGCCGGGCTTCACCGCCGGCGACACCATGACCGTCAACGGGACCACGCTCAGCTTTGTTGCATCGGGCGCGACCGGCAACCAGCTCAACGTCACCGACAGCATCCAGACCTTGCTTACCAAGATCGACCAGATCACGGGGACCTCGAAGCCGTCGACCGTCCATGGTGGCGCGATCACGATCAACACCGACGATGCGGCGAGCCTGAGCATATCGGGCTCGACTCCGGGCGCGGTGGCGGCACTGGGCGCGCTGGGTTTCAGCTCGTCGCCGATCACAGCCACGCAGCCGCCGCTGCGCGTCGGCTCCTCGCCCGCGAGCTCGGCCACCACGCTGGTGAACGGCTCCGCCAACACCGTGAAATGGTACCAGGGCAATGACGGGCCCGGTTCGCCGCGCTCGACCGCGGTGGCGCGGGTCGACGATTCCGTCACGGTGCAATACGGCGCGCAGGCCGATGAGGATGCGATCCGCAGTCAGTTGCAGGCGATTGCCGTGTTCGGCACGTTCTCGACTTCGCCGACCGGCCAATATTCCGGGGCGCAGGTCGCGGCCCTGAGCCTGCGCACAACGCAGGCGCTGACGCCGCAACCTGGGCAACAGAAGATCGAGGATATCCAGACCGATATCGCGATGGCCCAGAACACGATGAAGGACGCGACCACGCGTCAGACCCAGGCCAAGGCGCAGCTTCAGACCATCATCGACCAGGCAGAGTCGGCGTCTCCCGACCAGGTTGCGAGCGAGATCCTGGCGCTCCAGAACGCGCTCCAGGCGTCCTACCAGACCACGGCAAACCTGGCGCAGCTCTCACTCGTCAAGTTCCTGTAAGGGAGCGTTAAGGCTCCATTAACCATGCCTGTTTACCTCTTGGTGAGGACTTGGGGCACGCGGGGCCATCGATGTCGGATCGGATGCAGCTTGTGGTGGCAACGCCGTGTTTCGGCGGGCAGGTGTCGAGCATCTATGCGAGCTCGGTCTTCGCGCTCCAGCGCGCCGTGCACGGCATGTCCAATCTCGAGCTCAAGGTGCTCTTGCGCGACGGCGACGCGCTGATCACCCGCGCGCGGGCCAATCTGGTCGCAATGTTCCTCGACGATCCCAAGGCGACGCATTTCCTGTTCGTCGACGCCGACATCGGCTTTGCGCCCGAGCAGGTGTTCCGGCTGATCGAATGCGGGGCCGACGTCGTCGCCGGCTGCTATCCGATCAAGCGGATCAACTGGGACAAGGCCAAGCGGGCGATCCAGGCCGGCAGGGCCGACGTGCCGGCGGCTTCGCTCGACTACGTGCTCGAGATCGAGGATGCCGACCGCATCGTCGTCGTCAACGGATTTACCCGCGTGCGTTACGCGGGGACCGGCTTCCTGATGATCCGCCGTCACGCGCTGGAAGCGATGTGTCGGCATCCGAATTACGCGGGCCTGCAGTTCTTCCGCGAGCATTCGCACGACACGCTGGCTACGAGCCAGAACCGCTTCGCGCTGTTTGAATGCATGATCGATCCTGCGACCGGCACCTATCTCTCTGAGGACTTCGCCTTCTGCAAGCGCTGGACCGATATCGGCGGCGAGATCTGGGCCGATATCCAGAGTTCGCTTGATCACGTGGGACCGTCAGTGTTCCACGGCGACATCACCTCGCAATTCGCGCCGGCATCCGCCGCCGCAGACGCCGCGTGAGCTTTCCGGATGAGCGCCGGCGTACCCCGCCTTCGAACTGAAGACGGCCCGCGATACGGGCTGCGCGACCTCTTCACGCCGCTGGAGACGCTGCTGGCCTCCGGTGGCGACCAGCGCCTGGCGCTCGATCCGCGGGACGGTCTCAACGCCTACGCCTGCGCGCCGCAGCCGACGCCCGAGATCTGGAATTTCGCATCCTCGACCGCGTCCTCGATCTCGCAAGTGGCCTATGACCGCGCCGCGCTCGCGCGCGAGGAGCTCGTGCACAAATCGTTGTTCGACGAGGTGGAGATCGCCTTCGACGCCCGCCTCGAGGACATGCGCGACGAATTGCGCGGCCATCTCCAGCTGTCGCCGCGGGTGGATGTCGTGTTCTCGCCTTCCGGCACGGATGCGCAGCTTCACGCGCTGTTCCTGGCGCGTGCCGTGCTCGGCGCGCCGCCGGTCACCATCGTCGTCGGCTCCGACCAGACGGGAAGCGGAACCGCGCTCACCGCGCGCGGGCGCCATTTCAGCTCGGCGACGGCGAGCGGTGTGTCGGTCCGCAAGGACAGTCCGATCGCAGGTCTTGGCGGCGACAGTATCGCGCTGCCGCTGATGGCTGAGGCGGACGCCGATTCCGCGGTGCTTCGCGCAATCCAGACGGTGGTCGCGCAAGGCGCGCCCGTGCTGCTTCAGATCATGGACTCTTCGAAGCTCGGCTGGCGTGCGCCGAGCGAGGACTGTCTCGACGAGATCGCAAAACGTTGGCCGGGCAGGGTTCAGATCGCGGTGGATGCCTGCCAGATGCGGCTGGGGCGGCGACGGCTGCGCTTCTATCTCGATCGCGGCTACCTGGTGCTGGTCACCGGCTCGAAATTCTTCGGCGGGCCGGCCTTCAGTGGCGCGCTCCTGGTGCCCAAGGGATTTGCGCGCGCGCTCGGTCGCTTGAATGAGATTGCACCGGGCTTCCTTGATTACGCCAGCTTCTTCGATTGGCCGAGGGGCTGGAACGGCCTGCGATCACGTTTCGAGCGCCGGCCGAATTTCGGTCAGTGGCTGCGCTGGGAGGCGGCGCTGGCAGAGATCGCCCGCTACTACGCGCTGCCCGGTGCCTTCCGTGCCAAAGCGCTCGGTGAGTTCAAGGCCGGCATCGACGACATGATAGCCTTGACGCCCTCGCTCGGCGCGATCGCGTCCACCGCGCACCGAAGTGGCGTGGACGACGAGGAGTTCGTGCACGAGACGATTTTTCCCATCATGCTTCTGCGCGATGGCCGGCCGGTATCGATCGCCGACACCAACGCGGTCTATCGTGCGCTTGCGCGCGACCTGAACGACGATGGCGTCGGCAGTGCCGCGGACCGGCAGGTGGTGGCGCAGCGTTGTCTCGTCGGCCAGCCAGTGCGGCTGGAGCGGCCGGACGGCACCCAGGCCGCGCCGCTGCGGCTCTGCATCAGCGCGCAGCTCGTGACCGACGCCTGGTCGGCGGATGCAGCGCAAGCGCAAAAGAATCTTCAGCAGATTCTCGATCGCATCGCCCAGGTGCTGATCAAGATCGAGCTGCTGCTCGGCCGCACGAACAGTGCGGCATCTACATCCGGAGCCTGACATGCAGTCCGAAGTTTCGCATCCGCCCGGCGTGAGCGCGCCGCAAGTTGCCGATCGTATCGGCTTTGCGCGGTTGACGCACCAGGCATTCGTCGGCGTCGATCTGCGACCGCTACGCGATCAGCTCGTGAGCAAGATCGCCGACGGCACCGCGCAGGCCGGCGAGGGGCTCGACCTGTCGTTGATCGCGCAGCTTCTCGGTGACAAGGAGGCGGGTCTTGCGATCCAGGCCGAGGTGCTCGCCTTCCACCAATTGTTCCGCTCGCCTTGCGCCGTTGCAAAGCCCGCGCTGCGCGTGCTCGCGCTTGCTGCGGCGATCGACATGGGTGGCAACACCCCGATCGAATTCCTGCTCGAAAGCTCGGACATCGAGTTGTTGACGCTCTACGTCGTCAAGGGTGTCGGCCTGCCGGAGCCGCTTCCGGATCACGACGTCGCCATCGTCGTCGCATCCGATTCCGAGGAATGTCGCGAGGCGTTGGCTGCGATCGACAATGCCGCCTCGCGCTGGCCGCGGCCGCTTCTCAACCGTCCGGACCGCATCGCCAATCTCGACCGCGACAAGCTGCATCGCCTGCTCGCAGGAACGGCGGGCCTCGACATCCCCACGACGGTCTGCGCGACGCGCGCGCAATTGTCGGAACTGTCGCAGGCGCGGATCCGGTGCGAGGACATCACGAGCGAATTGCACTTCCCGATGATCGTGCGGCCGCGCGGCACGCATGCGGGCGTGGGACTGGCGAAGGTCGATGATGCCGCAGCGCTTGCGGATTATCTGGCCGCGCGGCAGGAGCAGGAGTTCTTCGTCGCGCGCTTCGTCGACTATTCCAGCGCTGACGGATTGTTCCGCAAATATCGCCTCGCCGTCGTCGACGGCAGGCCGTACGCCTGCCACATGGCGATCGCAGATCGCTGGGATATCTGGTACCTCAACGCCTACATGGCCTTCAGCGAAGAGAAGCGCGCGGAGGAAGCCGTCTTCATGCGCGACTTCGACGCAGCCTTCGCGAGCCGTCATCGCGCGGCGCTCGACAAGATGATCGCTCGCGTGGGACTCGACTATTTCACCATCGACTGTGCCGAGAACAGACGCGGCGAGCTTCTGATCTTCGAGGCTGACAACACGGCCGTGGTGCACAACATGGATTCGTCGGACGTGTTTCCGTACAAGCAGCCGCAGATGCGCAAGATCTTTGCCGCATTCACGGCGATGCTGTCGCGACATGCGAAGGCGGACGGGAGCGTTGCATGAACGAGATCATACGGGGCGATATCCAGGGCGCATCTGGAAACACGTCGCTCGATCCGCAGGACTGGAATGCGTTTCGCGCGCTCGCTCACCGTATGCTGGACGAAACGATCGACTCCATTGCCAATGTGCGTGAACGGCCGGTGTGGCAGCCTGCGCCGGATAGCGTTCGCGCGCAACTGAAGGCGGATGTGCCGCGCGCGGCAACCGATCTTGGCGATGTCTATCGCGAGTTCTCCGATGTGATCGCGCCTTACGCGACCGGCAACGTCCATCCCGGTTTCATGGGGTGGGTGCATGGCGGCGGCACCGCGGTCGGCATGCTCGCGGAGATGCTGGCGGCCGGGCTCAACGCCAATCTCGGTGGTCGCGATCACATGCCGATCGAGGTCGAGCGCCAGATCACCGCATGGATGCGCGAGCTGTTCGGCTTTCCCCAAGGTGCCAGCGGCATCTTCGTCACGGGAACGTCGATGGCCAACCTGATGGCGGTGCTGGTGGCGCGCACGAGCGCGCTGGGTTCGCTTGCGCGTCAGCACGGCATCGGCAATGACGGCGCGCTGCTCACAGCCTACACGTCAAAGGCCGCGCATGGCTGCATCGGCAGGGCGATGGACATCGCGGGGCTCGGCATCGATGCGCTACGCCAGATCGATGTCGACGCCGAGCACCGCATCGACGTCGCGGCACTGCGCGCGCAGATCGCCGTCGATCGCGAGGTCGGTTTCAAGCCGTTCCTCGTCGTTGCCTCGGCCGGCACCGTCGATATCGGCGCCATCGATGATCTCGCCGCTCTCGCCCAATTGTGCCGCGAGGAGGGAATCTGGTTCCACGTGGACGGTGCGTTCGGTGCGCTGGCAATTCTTTCACCCGAACTTGCGCCGCGCCTTGCCGGCATCGAGCTTGCCGATTCCATCGCGCTCGATTTCCACAAATGGGGGCAGGTGCCCTATGATGCCGGCTTCCTCATGGTCCGCGACGGTGAGAAGCATCGACAGGCCTTTGCGCAGCCTGCGGCGTACTTGCGGCGCGAGGCGAGGGGGCTGGCTGCGGGGTCGCATTGGCCGTGTGATTTCGGTCCTGATCTGTCGCGAGGTTTTCGTGCGCTCAAGACCTGGTTCACGCTGAAGACTTTCGGTACCGACCGGCTGGGCGCCATGATCGCGCGCACCTGTGCGCTTGCCAAATATCTGGAGGCTCGGATCATCGCCGAGCCTCGGCTCGAATTGTTGGCGCCCGTCAATCTCAACATCGTCTGCTTCCGCTATCGTTCCGACGACGAGGTCAATCGCGAGATCGTTGCCGACATCCAGGTATCGGGCATTGCCGCGCCCTCGAGCACGACGCTGGGCGGCAAGTTTGCGATCCGCGCGGCGATCGTCAATCACCGCACGGATCTAACGGACATCGATGCGCTCATTGCCGCCTTGCTGGATTTCGGCGCGCGACGATCGGGCGACGGCTTGATCGAGATCGACGCACCGCCGCTTGCGGCGCAGTAATCGCTCAAGAGCGCCCGAAACCGCCCCGGACCTGGTCCGGGGCGGTTTCGTTTTGAGATCTGCGAAGCGCCTAGTCTAGGCGGCGGAGCTGACATCGCTCTTCGGATGCGTGGCTTCGAACTGCTCCCGCAGCTTGTCCTCGTAGGCGATCAGCTTGCGGGCATCCTTGAGCGCCCGGTAGAGATCGCCGGTCATGATGTTGTTGTTGATGCCCTCGATGATCGGCCAGGCGCTCGGCACGGCGGTGACGATGTCGCGCACCAGGTTGAAATAGGTGCCGTGCTGGCTCTGCGGATCCGGCGAGATGTACATCAGCTGCACCGCCAGATAGACGAGCCTGGCCGGCGTGTTGGCGGTCTCGGGCGTGAGGATGTCGCGCTCGCGCAGGATCGGCACGTTCTCGCCGTCGATCAAAAGGCGGGCGCGCTGGTCGGTGTTGGTGATCACGCAGTTGCCGACGATGATGCGTTCGTGCGGTCTGAGCTCGACTTTGAGAGCCATGCCTGTTCTCCATCAACGCTTTTGTAAATGAGCGACTGGCGCGCCCAATCAATGACGGCTGTCGGCTCTGATTGGGCCTGATCCTTGCCGAATGTGGTTAACGCGCCGTAAACGCCGACGGACGTTGCCGAAAAGCGAATGATTTCAATTGGCTGACGACGGACAAGGGCCTGACTTGGGCCGTTGCGGGAGGCCGTTTCGGCCCGACGGGGACAAAAGCGGGGGTTTCATTTCACGGATTGTTAGAAGCTTGGACGCACCGTCCGGCGGTCGTTTGATCAATCTCGGTCAAACAGGACGCGTAGCTAATACCAGAAAGGTAACAGTATGTCCGGTATCGTTCTCTCCGCATCGGTTCGTCAGAACCTGCTCTCCCTCCAGTCCACCGCCGACCTCCTCGCCACCACCCAGTCCCGTCTGTCGACTGGCCGGAAGGTGAACTCGGCTCTCGACAATCCGACCAACTTCTTCACCGCCCAGGGCCTCGATAACCGCGCCAGCGACATCGGCAACCTGCTCGACGGTATCGGCAACGGCGTGCAAGTGCTGCAGGCCGCCAACACCGGTATCACCTCGTTGCAGAAGCTGGTCGACAGCGCGAAGTCGATCGCCAACCAGGTTCTGCAGAGCCCGACGGGCTACTCCACGAAGTCGACCGTGACCTCGACCGCGATCACGGGTGCAACCGCCAGCAACCTGCTGGGCACCGCCTACACCAACAACACGGTCGCCGGCACTGCCGTGCTGAACGACAACACCGGCACTGCGGTCAATATCACAGCAGCCACCCAGCTGGTTGGCACCGCGGGTGCGTCATCCGACGACCTTAGCACCGCCATCACCAACGGTTCGGTCCTGACGGTCAACGGCAAGACCATCACGTTCGACAACACCGTGACCACCTCGACCCAGGACGCCGCCGGCAACTTCACCATCGGCATCAAGTCGGGCAGCACCTTGACGGTGGGAACCGTGCTTTCCGCGATCGATACCATCACCGGGACCGGCACGGCTTCGACCGTCGCGAGTGGCAAGGTCACTCTGAGCACCGGCACGACCTCTGATCTCACGATCTCGGGTTCGGGCAACGCGCTCGCCGCGCTCGGTCTCTCCGCCGGCACGACCGCTCGCGTCCCGCCCGCCATCTCGGGCCAGACGCTGACGATCGCCGCCACCGGCGGCGGCACTGCCACCAGCATCACCTTCGGCACCGGTACCGGCCAGGTCTCGACGCTGAACGGGCTCAATTCGGCGCTCGCGGCGAACAACCTGCAGGCCTCGATCGACTCCACGGGCGTGATCTCCATCACGACCACCAACGACGCGGCGTCCTCGACGATCGGCACGGTCGGCGGCTCGGCCATCACCAGCGCCGGTCCGTTCCACAGCGCCACCGTGTCGGCTCCGGTCGCCGATCCGACCTCGCAGGCCCAGCGTGCGAGCCTGGTTGCGCAGTACAACAACGTGCTCGCGCAGATCAACACGACGGCGCAGGATGCGTCCTTCAACGGCGTGAACCTGCTGAACGGCGACACGCTGAAGCTGACGTTCAACGAAACCGGCAAGTCGACGCTGAGCATCACCGGTGTGACCTTCAACACCGCCGGTCTCGGCATCTCGAGCCTCACCTCGGGCACCGACTTCCTGGACAACGCTTCGGCCAACAAGGCGCTGACCGTGCTCAATGCGGCCAGCACCACGCTGCGCTCGGAAGCATCGACGCTGGGTTCGAACCTGTCGGTCGTGCAGATCCGCCAGGACTTCAACAAGAACCTGATCAACGTCCTGCAGACCGGCTCGTCCAACCTGACGCTGGCCGACACCAACGAGGAAGCGGCCAACAGCCAGGCGCTGTCGACCCGCCAGTCGATCGCAGTGTCCGCGCTGTCGCTGGCCAACCAGTCGCAGCAGAGCGTGTTGCAGCTTCTGCGCTGATACGCGGCGAAAATCGCTAGCCAAACCATCGCGGCGGGGCATTTGCCCCGCCGCTTTTTTTCGTCTCGCGATACGACTGCCTGGCAAGGGGCGGGTCGCGGAATTAACCAATCGTTAACCCTGCCGCTTAAGCCGCCATTAACCTTAATTTAAAGGACACCCCCTAAAACTGGACAAAAGCCAGTTCTCCAGATCGGCGAGCCCCGATTCGTACCCGGTTTCGCGTCTCAACAGGAAGATCCGCCAATGTCCAACATCGTTCTTTCGGCATCGGTTCGCCAGAACCTGTTGTCGCTTCAGTCGACGGCAGACCTGCTCGCGACGACGCAGGAGCGCCTTGCGACCGGAAAGAAGGTGAATACCGCGCTCGACAACCCCACCAACTTCTTCACTGCCCAGGGGCTCGACAATCGCGCCAGCGACATCAGCAATCTCCTCGACGGCATCAGCAATGGCGTTCAGGTGCTGCAGGCCGCCAACACCGGCATCACCTCGCTGCAGAAGCTGGTCGACAGCGCCAAGTCGATCGCGAGCCAGGTGCTGCAAAGCCCGACGGGCTATTCGCCCAAATCCAACGTCACGTCAGCCGTGATTACCGGTGCGACCCCCAACAATCTGCTCGGCACGGCCTATACCAACAACACGGTCACCGGCACCGCCGTCAACAACGACAACACGAGCGGCGCGCAGCCGATCACCGCGGCGACCAAGCTGATCGGCACCGCCGGCGCGGGTTCCAACGACCTCGGAACCGCAATCACCAACGGCTCGGTTCTGACCGTCGACAACAAGACCATCACCTTCTCGACCTCGCAGACCACCTCGACCACCGATTCCTTTGGCAACGTCACCATCGGCATCGGCTCCGGCAGCAACTTGACGGTGCAGACCGTGCTGTCCGCGATCGACAGCATCACCGGTGCCGCGACGGCCTCGACCGTCAACGGCAGCGGCCAGCTGGTGCTGAGCACCGGCACGACGCAGGATCTGACGATCTCCGGCTCAGGCAACGTGCTCACGGCGCTCGGCCTCGCCGCCGGCACCACCGCCCGCGTCCCGCCCCCGCTGAGCGGCGAGACGCTGACGATCGGTGCAACCGGCGGCGGCACCGCGACGAGCATCACCTTCGGCACCGGCACCGGGCAGATCTCGACGCTCAATCAGCTCAATGCGGCGCTGGCGGCGAACAACCTGCAGGCAACGATCGACACGACGGGGCACCTCAACATCGTGACATCCAACGATGCGGCTTCCTCGACGATCGGCACGATCGGCGGCACGGCTGCGGCGAGCGGTCAGCCCTTCTACGGCCTGACCGCGCCAGCCCCTGTCGCCGACCCGGATTCTCAGGCCACCCGTGCGAATCTCGTCGCGCAGTACAACAACGTGCTGGCACAGATCAATACGACTGCGCAGGACTCCTCCTACAATGGTGTGAACCTGCTGAATGGCGACACGCTGAAGCTCGTGTTCAACGAAACTGGAAGATCCACCCTGACCATTCAGGGCGTAACGTTCAACTATGCCGGCCTCAGCCTTGCGCCACTGACCCAGAGTGTTGATTTCCTCGACACCAATTCGGCGAACGCCGTCCTTACGTCGCTCAATTCGGCCAGTACGACGCTTCGTGCAGAAGCATCGACGCTCGGTTCGAACCTGTCGATCGTGCAGATTCGCCAGGATTTCAGCAAGAACCTGATCAACGTGCTGCAGACCGGTTCCTCCAGCCTGACCCTCGCCGATACGAACGAGGAGGCGGCGAATAGCCAGGCGCTGTCGACGCGGCAGTCGATTGCGGTCTCCGCTTTGTCGCTGGCCAACCAGTCGCAGCAGAGCGTACTGCAACTGCTCAGGTAGTCCCGGAGCTGACGGGCTTGGTTTGAGATTTCGCGGCGAGGCTGGTGCCTCGCCGTTCTATTTGAATGAGATCGCTAAGACTCGATTAGCTGAGATCGATGTATGATAAGTGCTGTCATTTACAGCGCATGCGCTCGCATTTAGCTTTGACGTGAAGGAAGAACCCGCGACCCGTACTTGTCCGGAGTGCTTCCACACTCTCACGTAAGCAAATCTTAAGCGGTGCTGCCTAGGGTTGGGAAACAAATCCTTAAGCCTTTAAACGGGCGGGGAAGCCTCCAGGGTGATCAATGTCGAGTTCTGCTGCTTCGGCCTACGCGCGTGTCGCCACGACCACTGCATCTCCTCGCGACGTCGAGGCGCAGACACTGCTGAAGGCCGCGAACAAGCTGCAGGACGCGATCAATAACGCCGATCCGCTCAGCGAGCAGACGATGCAGGCGCTGATGTTCAACCGCAAGCTCTGGACCATCTTCCTCAGCGAAGCGATGCGCGACAACAATCCGCAGCCGCTCGAGGTCCGGCAGAAGATCGCCAATATCAGCGTGTTCGTGCTGAGCCAGACCGCTGCGCTGCAGGCCAGCCCGCAGTTCGATCACTTCCGTCCGCTGATCGAGATCAACCGTAACATCGCTGCCGGTCTGTCTGGCCGGCCGTAGGAGGTCCTGGTGGCCGACGTGATGAGCATCCTGTCGAGCTCGTACAAAGCGGCCGGCATGTCGGTTCCGAGCAAGACCAAGTATGTGCCGGTCGACGCGACACTCTATCAGGGCACCTGGTCTGGCACATATTCCGACGGCAAGAAGTTCTCGCTCACCATTTCAGAGGTCAGCGGCTTCCGCGCCCAGGTCAAGTATCAGAGCGGCGGCACGACGCAGTATCAGCAGGTCCTGATCAAGGACTCTTCGTTTCGCTTTGGCAATACGAAGTTCACGCTGAGCGGAACCGGCACGGCGCAGATCAAGAACGTCGTCACCGATCCCGTGACCAACTCGACCTATCTGGATACGGCCCAGGCCACGCTGAGCACCTAGGCGCTGCGGTCGGTCGAGACCGGACGCGAGAGCTCGGACTTGCTCAGATCGAGGGCGTGGAAATAGGCGCGACGGCGCAGCATCGCGTCGTCTGGAAATTGCGTTACCACCGCGTCGGTCTTTTCATTGACGACCTGAAAGACGAACGAGGCCGCGGCCTGGTTGAACACGACCTGGCGCGAGACGTTCTCATTGCCCTGCAAATCATTGCGCGCGGCCGCGCTCGCATCGCTTGCGGCCACCGTCTGGCTTGCCGGCAAATCAGTTTGCACGGCATCGTTCGCCGCCGCGCTCGACGTCGATATAGGCAACGTAGCGGCCGGTATCCCCACCGGCCTGATACTGAAATCTGTACTCACGGCAGCCTCCTGGCCTTGCCCCCGAGTCAAATCCCACCCCGTCCAATCGCGCAACTATGGGGAACTACTATTAAAGGTCCGGTTACGGAACATGGCTAACGGCGCGCCTGATTCGCGGCGCGGATTTTCATCAAATCGGCCCTATCGGGACGCGTTCTCAGAGCGAGCGGCTGACCGAGAGCGGCGTGATGTGGCGCGGACCCGGTGCCGCGCGCCGGCCGGCGGCGGTGTAGGTGTTCGGCACGTTACGCTTCTGGATCTCGGCGTTGACGCCGCGGATCACGCTTTCGGACACTGCGTGCGCGGTTGCGAGCACGGTGAGGTTGACCTGAAGCATGGCGCGGAAGGCATCGTGATGGCGATGCAACGTCGAGAGCAGCTCGGGCGCGGATTTCGCAAGCTGGGTCTGGTTCGCCTTGAGCTGGCTGACGGCGCCGACGTAGCGGCGGGACAATTCCTGCTTCTTCGATTCAAATGCCAGCGCTTCGCGCAGGCGGCCGGCACGCACCAGCTCGGTCTCCCGCTCGATCAGCCCGAGCAGCGCGCTCATCGCGTCCATCAGGTCCTCGGCGAGCTTGCGGGCCTCGGCGCTGCCCGGTGCGCTCGCGCTGCCCGGTGCGCTCGCGCTGCCGGGTGCAGCGGCAGCGCGAGGGGCGGGCACCGGCTGACGTGACGCGTTGAAGTGGTTCATGTCGTTTGGACCTTATGCCGTGCGGACGGTTTTCGCCTGCTGCAGGATGAGGGTGCGGTAGACTTCGCTGGCCACGCCGACGCCGCCGGCATTGGCGAAATTCTTCGCGTACTGCTCGGTCAGCATCGAGCGCCACACGCCGGTGCCGACCGTGTCGCCGAACGGGCCTTCACCCTTCAGGCCCGACGTCATCTGCGAGAACATCGCGTTGAGGAACATGCCCTCGAAGTCGGTCGCGGTCTTCTGGGCCTTGGCCTGCTGCTGTGGCGAGACCTTTTGCAGGGCGCTCGCGAGCTCGAAGTCGGGCCGGCCGTTGCGGCTCTGCACCGAGAAGGCAGAGGAGGCGATGGTGGGCGTGCTGATCGCGCCGGTCTGCATCACATCACCTCGATGTCGGCTTCGATCGCGCCGGCGGCCTTGATCGCCTGGAGGATGCTGATGAGGTCGCGCGGGCCGATGCCGAGGCCGTTGAGGCCGTCGACGAGCTGCTGGAGCGAGACGCCGTCCTTGACGACCGCGAACTTCTTGCCGTCCTCGGTGACGCTGACGCCGGTGCGTGGGGTGACCACGGTGCGGCCGCGCGACAGCGGATTGGGCTGGCTGACCTGCGGGCTCTCGGAGATCGTGACGGTAAGGTTTCCTTGCGCCACCGCAACGGTCGCGACACGGACGTCGCGGCCCATCACGATGATGCCGCTTCGTTCGTCGATGATGATCTTGGCGGCGAGATCAGGATCGACCTGAAGCTGCTCGATCTCGGTGAGGAAGGCGACGACGTTGCCCTTGAACTCCGTCGGGATCGAGAGCTGCACGGTGGAGGGATCGATCGGCTCGGCGCTCTTGACGCCGAGATAGTCGTTGATGGCGGCCGCGATGCGCTTTGCCGTGGTGAAGTCGGCGTTGCGCAGTGCCAGCCGGACGTTCGGCAGGCGGTTCAGCGCGAACTCGATCTCGCGCTCGATGATGGCGCCGTTGGCGATGCGCCCGACCGTCGGCACGCCGCGGACGATTTTTGCAGCTTCGCCCTCAGCCTGGAAGCCGGAGATCGCGAGCGAGCCCTGGGCGACCGCATAGACGTTGCCGTCTGCACCGAGCAGGGGGGTGACGAGCAGTGTGCCGCCCTGCAAGTTCTTGGCATCGCCGAGCGCGGACACGGTGACGTCCATGCGCGTGCCCTGCGTCGCGAAGGCCGGCAGATTGCCGGTCACCATGACGGCGGCGACGTTGCCGGTGCGGATGGTGGCGCCGCGGATGTTGACGCCCATGCGTTCCAGCATCGCCTGCAGCGACTGCTTGGTGAAGGGGATGTTGTTGAGCGTATCGCCGGTGCCGTTGAGGCCGACGACGAGGCCATAGCCGATGAGCTGGTTCTGCCGGACGCCTTCGATATTGGCGAGGTCCTTGATGCGCGAGGTCGCGCTTGCAGGCGCGGCCGTGAGGGCCAGCGCTGACAGCGCGGCACATGCCACCCCCAATAACCTTGCCCAACGCACGCCTGGCATCCTCTGCTCCCCGAGGCTCCTTTGGATCTCGGACCTGTTCGACACTCCCATGACGAGCTGGTCCGAACCTCTCTATGCGAGCGCTGTGCCAGCGTGGTGCGATGAAGCTAGTTGATTGAATAGGTTGATTAAATTGAACTGCATCGGCGCCAGCCGATGTTCGCCTTACGGAGCGAAACTGCCGCCTGTCGGCAGATTTTGCCGGGCTGTTTACGCCTCATTAACCATAATGCGGCGAAGCTGCGGTCAACGATCACGCGGATTCCTGCGATGCGCATCTACGGACCGAACGGCACCACGCTTGGAGCGCCCGCCAGCCAGGCCAGGCGGACGAGCTCCGGCAGCTTTGTGCTGCCCGACACCTCCTCGACGCAGGAGACCAAGTCCGCGTCCGCGCCGAAGGCCGCCGCCAACATCGATGCGCTGCTTGCGCTGCAGGGCATCGAGGAGGACCCGGTCGAGCGGCGCAAGCGCTCGGTCGCCCGCGGCAAGACCGCACTCGACGTGCTCGACGATCTCAAGATGGGACTGCTGTCGGGCAACCTCGACGCCTCGACGGTGATGCGCCTGCGCGATGCGGCAGCGAACCTCAAATCGTCATCCGGCGATCCCGGCCTGGATGCCGTGCTCTCCGAGATCGAGCTGCGCGTCGAGGTCGAGCTCGCAAAGGCCGGGCAGGGCTGAGCCGCGGTTCTCAGCCGCTGTGAAGACTCTCTCCTCGCGTCGTCGCCCGGCTTGACCGGGCGACCCAGTACGCCGTGGCCCTTGTTACGTATCTCGCTGCCTCTAAAATACTGGATGCCCCGCTTTCCTTCGCGGGGCATGACAGCAGAGTTTTGCGGCGGCTGCTTACGCACCTTGAACGGTAGTTAGGCCGCCTCCTGCTTCTGCTGCGCGTCGTAGCGGCGCTGTGCAGCGAGGACGTCCTTCAGGTTCTGCTCGGCCCAGTCGCGCAGGGGATCGACGGCGGCCGCTAACGTCAGCCCGAGCTGCGTGATCGAATACTCGACCGTCACCGGAACGGTTGCGATGGCGCGGCGCTTGATCAATCCGTCGCGTTCGAGTGATTTGAGAACCTGGCTCAACATCTTCTGCGAAATGCCTTCAATCGTCCGGCGCAACTGATTGAAACGCATCGCATCCTCACGCAGCAGCAACAGGATCAGCACCGCCCATTTGTCGCCGACGCGATCGAGGATCTGGCGTGTAGGGCAATTGGCTGCGTAGACATCGGGCTTCATTGTCTTCGTTCCTCGCGATCTGTTCCGGTTACTCCTGCGTAAGCAGGTAAGCCGAAAGTGCTCTCTTAACACCAGCATTCTTTGCGATATCTAGTCACCACTAGTTACCACAGAAGCAAAGGAGCCTTCCATGAAAATCGCAGTCACTGGGGCCTCGGGCCGGGCCGGTTCGGAGATCACCAAGGAGCTGTCCCGCCGCGGCTACGCCGTCACCGCCATTGCCCGGAACCCGGAGAAGATCGCTCAACTGCCGAACGTCACCCCGACCAAGGGCGATGTCCTCGACCAAGCCGGGCTCGCCAAGCTCTGGGCCGGGCATGACGTCGCCATCAGTTCCGTTCACTTTCTCGCCAGCGACCCGCACAAGCTGATCGGCGCCGCCAAGGACTCGAAGGTTGGCCGCTACCTCGTGGTTGGCGGTGCCGGCAGCCTCGAAGTCGCCCCCGGCGTGAAACTGGTCACAACCCCCGGTTTTCCCGCCCAATACAAGGCCGAAGCGGAGAAAGGTTCCGCGTTCCTCGACCTGCTGCGGCAGGACAAGGAGCTGAACTGGACCTTCATCTCGCCCTCGGCCCTGTTCGTGGAGGGTGAGCGGACCGGCAAGTTCCGGCTTGGGACCGACCAGCTTCTCGCAGATGCGAGCGGAAAGAGCTGGATCACATTCGCCGATTACGCCATTGCGCTGGCCGACGAGATCGATCGGCCTTCGCACCTGCGGAAGCGTTTCACGGTCGGTTATTGAGTGGATAACCGCCCCCAGGCGCTTGCCGATAAAGCTGCCGGTGCAAGGACTTGGGGGCGGTAACGCCAAGATCAGGGAAATATTGTCTGTCACAGGAGGCCGCTATATAAGCCCGGCTCAACGGACCCTGTCCGTTGCGAGTCGTTGCTTAAAAAAGAATAGGCCGCCCTTGGAAAAGTTGAAAAATTACCGACCGACCGAAAAAGAGCCTTTCATGAACGACCGGCAGAAGGAGTACTTCCGTTTGAAGCTCCTCGCCTGGAAGGATGAGATCCTCAAAGAGTCCAAGCTCACCCTGCAAGCCCTGCAGGAGGAGAACGTGAACCACCCCGATCTCGCTGATCGGGCTTCGTCCGAAACCGACCGTGCCATCGAACTCCGCGCCCGCGACCGCCAGCGCAAGTTGATCGCCAAGATCGACGCCGCGCTCCAGCGCATCGAGGACAACACCTACGGCTATTGCGAAGAGACCGGCGAGCCGATCTCGTTGAAGCGGTTGGAAGCCCGCCCGATCGCAACGCTGTCGGTGGAAGCGCAGGAGCGCCACGAGAAGCGCGAGAAGGTCTATCGCGACGAATAGGAGTTGAGCCGCAATCCGCGGTTCCTCATGAACGATGCATCTGGCGCGTAGCGTCGCGCCGTGCTTGAGTTTTTGCGCCGATCAGGGCGCGCACCGAAGCCCGCGGTGACAATCGCGAAAAATGAATCGCGATCAAGGGGCTAGACGCAACTCCTTCCGGCTCACGTGAGCTCGCATGCGAAAGAGCCTTCACTTCGGGTGAGGATGTTTTTGCGAGTCGGAGCAACGGGATCGACTCGACTGCTAAAGATGCGACCGGCGGCACGAAACATCGCCGTCATCACGCATCCTGCGCGAGCGCGGGGCGCGCGCCGCCATAGAGCCTGGACCAGCTCAACAACTCCTTGAAGGCAGGCAGCAGGCCATAGGCCGCATCGGTCAGCTCATACTCCACCCGCAACGGCTTTTCGGCAAAGGCGGTCCGCGAGACGAGGCCGTCTCGCTCGAGCTCGCGCAGCTGCGTGGTCAGCATGTGCTGGGTGATGCCGGCGACCGACCGCCGCAAGGCGCCGAAGCGCATGCTCCCGTTCATCAGCGCGAACAGGATCTCGAGCTTCCATTTGCCGCCGACCGCATGGATCGCGCGCTTGAAGTCGCCGAGCAGGATGGGATCGGGGGCGCAGTCGCAATCGCCGTCGCAAAGCGAGGTGGTCGGGTTTTCCATACCGGTCTCGAATTTCATTCTACTTGTGCGTTCCGCAGATAGTGACCAGATGCGGCCGGCAGCAGGGTCCGGTCGGACAAATTTGCCGGCCCGCGAGCGAAGGGTTTGCGACATGAGCACTGTTCTGGTCACGGGTGGATCGGGTTTCGTCGGCATCCATGCCGTCCTGCAATTGCTGGCCGCAGGCCACGAGGTGCGGACCACGGTCCGCCGACCGGACCGGCAGGCTGATGTGCTGGCGATGCTGCGCGAGGGCGGTGTCGATCCGGCCGAGCGGCTCACCTTCTTCACCGCCGACCTGACCAGCGACGAGGGCTGGCGTGAGGCGGTTGTAGGCTGCGACTACGTCCTGCACGTGGCCTCGCCGCTTTCGACCACGGTCCCCAGGGACGAGAACGAGATGATCATCCCGGCCCGCGACGGGACGCTGCGGGTGCTGCATGCCGCGCGCGAGGCGGGCGTCAAGCGCGTGGTCATCACCTCGTCGCTGGGCGCGATCGGCTACGGCCATCCGCCGCGCACCACGCCATTCGACGAGAGCGACTGGACCAATCTCGACGGCGACGACGTCCAGCCCTACGTCAAATCCAAGACGTTGGCCGAGCGGGCGGCCTGGGATTTCGTCGCCCACGAGGGAGGCGGACTGGAGCTCGCCGTCGTCAATCCCACCGGCATTTTCGGTCCGGTGCTGGGGCCGGATTTCTCCGGCTCGATCGAGATCGTCAAATTGCTGCTCAACGGCGCCATGCCGGCGGTGCCGCGGATCTATTTTGGTCTGGTCGACGTACGTGACGTGGTCGACCTGCATCTGCGGGCAATGAGCGCGCCCGAGGCCAAGGGCGAGCGTTTCATCGCGGTCGCTGGCGAGACGCTGTCGCTCCTGGACATCGCCAATGTGCTGAGGCGGGAGCTGGGGCCGGCGGCGCGCCGGGTTCCACGTTTCCAGGCGCCGGACTGGCTGGTGCGCCTCGCGGCGACCGGCGTTCCCATGCTGCGCTACACCTTGCCGATGCTTGGCAAGGTGCGGCGGTCGACCAGCGCCAAGGCGGTGCGGCTGCTCGGTTGGCAGGCGCGCTCCAACGACGAGGCGATCCTGAGCTCGGCCGAGAGCCTGATCCGGCTTGGCCTCGTCAAGGCGTGACCGGCCGGGCGCAGCCGCAGCGCTTGTCAGGCGGGGGCGGGGATGCTGAAGTGCTGCCTCGAGTTGCGTAGCGTGGGAGTCGGCGCCGATGGACAGAATTCTCGCAGCCGCGAAGGAGATCGCGCTAGCGCGCCGCAACCACGCTCCGCTCGCGCCGCTCGAGGTTCCACCCAGGGATGAGGCGGAGGGTTACAAGATCCAGGGCGCGCTGCACGACCTGCTGCTGCCCCATGTCGGCGCGCTGGTCGGCTACAAGATCGGCTGCACCAGCCAGGTCATGCAGGACTACATGCAGATCGACCATCCCTGCGCCGGTGGCGTGTTCGAAAAGGTCGTATATGACAGCCGCGCAAAACTGGCCGCTTCCGACTATGTGCGCGTCGGCGTCGAATGCGAGATCGCCGTGCGGCTCAAGCGCGACCTTGCCCCTAGCGAGGCGCCGTTCACCGCCGAATGGGTGGGAGAGGCGGTCGATGCCTACGCTCCCGCAATCGAGATCGTCGACGACCGCTACGTGAAGTGGGAGACCATGGGCGCGCCGACGCTGATCGCGGATGATTTCTTCGCCGCCGGCTGCGTGCTTGGCGCCACACTCGACCGTGCCAATGTACCCGATCTGCGGGCAGTCGCTGGCCGCGCCCTCGTCAACGGCGAGGAGGCGGGCAAGGGCATCGGCGCCGACGTGCTCGGCCATCCCCACAACGCACTCGCCTGGCTCGCCAATCATCTCGCCGCCGAAGGCAAGGGCCTGCACGCCGGCCAGCTCGTGCTCACCGGCAGCCTCGTGAAAACGCTGTGGCTGAAGGCGGGCGACAAGGTGCGGATGGAGCTGGACGGACTGGGCGTGGTGGAGGCGAAGTTCACGTGAGGGCTATAGCCTCCTCTTCCGCAGTCATTCCCCGCGAAGGCGGGGAATCCAGTACGCCACGGCCCATCGATTGAATCTCTGCTGTCTCGGAGTACTGGATCGCCCGATCAAGTCGGGCGATGACAGTTGAGCACGGGGCGCGTCGCCCAAAAACTCATGCGGCCTCCGGCAGGGGAGCTACCGGAGGCCGCGTAGAACATCGCGTTGTGCCTAGGTTCACAACGAGATGTGGGAGCTCTTGAAGAAACTCTTAGAAGGGCAGCAGCACGTCCATCACTTGCTGGCCGTAGCGCGGCTGTTGCACGTCCATGATCTGGCCGCGGCCGCCATAGGCGATACGGGCCTGGGCGATCTTGGTGGAATCGATGGTGTTGTCGCTCTGGATGTCTTCGGGGCGGACGATGCCGGCGACCACGAGCTCGCGGATCTCGTAGTTGACGCGGATCTCCTGCTTGCCTTCGACCACGAGGTTGCCGTTCGGCAGCACCTGGGTGACGACGGCGGCGACGTTGGTCTGCAACGCTTCCTGGCGCTGCACCGAGCCCTTGCCATCGCTGGAGGCGGTGGAGTCGGCGGTGAGGATGCGGCCGGGCAGCACCTTCTGCGCCTGCACGCCGAGCGTCTTCGAGCCGATGAAGTCCGTGATGCCGGAGTCCTCGGAGTTGGTGCGGCTGCGCTGGGTCTCGTTGGAGAGGTTGGCCTTGTCGGTGATGTTCACGGTCACCGTCAGGAGGTCGCCGACCTGATGGGCGCGCTGGTCCTTGAAGAAGGCGCGGCTGCCGTTGCGCCACAGCGAGTTCGGATTGTAGGAGGCGACTTCCGGTTTCGGCATCGGCATCTGCACCGGCTTGTAGCCGGGCTGCGTCGTCGGATTGTCGATCGCGGACAGTTTCGGCTGCTCGCCGATCTGCGACAGACGGTCGATCGAGGAGCACCCGCTCGCAAAGGCGAAGGTTGCGAGCAGCGCGCCGGAGAGGGCGATACGACGAAGACGGGCCGCGGAACTGAACTTGGACATGACTTACTCTGACTTGGCTTGTGCTTGCGCGATCTGGGTTGGCGAAACCGGGGCCTGGATCAGGCTTTGGGCGAGGGCGGCCGCTGAGGGCGTCTCCTCGCGCTTGAGCGATGAGGTCTGCTCGACCGCGGGCGCGGCAGGCGCGGACTGGCTCGCGCCCTGCACCGTGACCTGGCCGCGGCCGGTGACGATGCCCTGGAGCGTGCGCTTGGACTGCATATTGAGGACGGATACGGTATCGCCCTCAGAGCCGCTGTCGACCGCCTTGCCGCGGGTGGTGAGGTAGAGGCCCGGCACCTGGTAGATGATGGTGACGTTCTGGTCGCGCTGCACGAGGTCGGGCTTTGCGATGTCGGCGACGCGGATCGGGGTGCCCGCCCGCATCGGATGACGGAGCTGCATGCCGACCGCGCGCTCGCGCGAGGCGGCTTCCCCCTGGACGTCCGCCCGCGGGCGGCGCTCCAGCACGACGTCGGACGACTTCAGCATCTCGGTGCGGTCGATGTCGCGGCTCAGCACCGCAACCTCCACGGTCTCGATCGCGGTGCCGGTGAGGCGCAGCTTGGTCGGCGCGAGGCTGTTCTCGTTGTTGATCTCGAAGGTCAGGTCGAAGCGGCCGCTGCGCGCGTCGTAGCGTGTGGCGGTCGCCTGGAGCGCGCCGGTGTTGGAGGCGTCCAGCCGCACGTCGGAGATGCCGCGATCGAATGTGACCGTGATGTTGGCGGCGTCGCCAAGGCCGAAGCGGCGCTCGAGCGCGGAGGCGACCGCGAGCTCGAGGTCCTTGTTGGCAAGCGTGCGCGCGAGCCGTGTGACCGTGACCTCCTTGAGGTCGCCGGTCATCACGCCGATCACCTGCTTGGCACGCAACACGCTCAGGACGTTGGCGACCGGCAGCGCGCCGGTGGTGCCGAGATCAGGCGAACGATAGACCGGGATCTGTGCGGCGGAGCCCGCATTGTCGATGAGATCGCCGACCCGCACCACGTCGGAGGTGACGGTGATGCTGGCGCGCAGCGTCGGCGGCGCGATGCCGTCGTCGGCGGCCCATGCCGGCGCTGACAGCGCGAGCAGGGCGGCGAGGGTGGTGATGGTCTTGCGCATCATCGTCATTCCCTAGCGGAACAGCGCCGTGGTGGATTGCATCATCTGGTCGGCGGCGCTGATCACCTTGGCGTTCATCTCGTAGGCGCGCTGGGCGGCGATCAGGTCGCTCATCTCCGAGACGACGTCGACATTGGCCTGTTCGAGGCTGCCCTGCGTGATCGTGCCGTAGCCTTCCGAGCTCGCGGTGCCGTCCTGCGGCGCACCGGAGGAAGGCGTCTCGGTGAACTGGTTGTTGCCGACCGGCTGGAGGCCCGCCTTGTTGATGAAGCGCGTCAGCGCGAGCTGGCCGATGATGGACGAGGTCGACGAGCCCGGCAGCGTCACCGAGACCTGGCCCTGCACGTTGACGGTGAGGCCCGAAGCGTTGTTCGGGATCGTGATGGTCGGCTGCACCGGATTGCCCTGCGCGGTGACGATGCGGCCCTGGTTGTCCATCTGGAAGGTGCCGTCGCGGGTGTACTGGTAGGTCCCGTCAGGCATCAGAATCTTGAAGAAGCCTTCGCCCGAGACCGCCAGATCGAGGTCGTTGCCGGTCTGCGACAGCGTGCCTTGCGTCATGCTGCGCGGCGTGCCGACCGTCTTGACGCCGCCGCCGATATCGACGCCGACCGGCAGGATGGTGCCCTGGTCGGACGACTGCGCGCCGACGCGGCGGATGTGCTCGTAGATCAGATCCTGGAACGCCGCGGTCTGCTTCTTGAAGCCGGTGGTGCGCAGGTTCGCGATGTTGTTGGAGATGACCTGCACGTTGAGTTCCTGTGCCGCCATTCCGGTCGCAGCGGTGTGAAGCGCTTGCATGTCAATCGTCTCCTGATGGCGTTACGCTGGAACGTCGGCGAGCTTCTCGATCGCCGATTTGTGCATGTCACTTTGCTGCTGCAGCAGGTTGGCGACCTGGGTGTACATCCGCATCACCTCGACCATCCGGCTCATCTCGCCGACCGCGTTCACGTTCGACTTCTCGATGTAGCCCTGGCGCACGGTGGACTTGGTGTCGGCCTGCTGGTTCGCGGAACCCTGGGCGTAGAGATTGGCGCCCTGTTTGGCGAGCCTCTGCGGATCGTCGAAGGCGACCATGCGGATCTTGCCGCGGATGGAGTCGACGCGGGCGGTGCCCTCGAGCACCGTCACCGTGCCGTCGGGCGCGACGTTGATGTCGTGGTCGGTCGGCTGGAAGGTGATCGGGCCGGCATTGCCGAGCACGAGATTGCCGTCCGAGGTGACGAGCTGGCCCTGGTTGTTGAGCGAGAACTTGCCGTCGCGGGTGTAGCGCTCGCCGCCGGCGGTCTGCACCGCGAAATAGGAATTGCCGTCGACCGCGAGGTCGAGCGGGTTCTTGGTTTCCTCCATCGGGCCCTGGCCGACATCGCGGAAGGTGCCGCGGTCCTGCACATAGGAGACCCGGCGGTCGGAGCCGACGAAATTGTCCTCACGCGCGCCGGAGTTGAGGAATTCCTCAAACAGCGTGCGATCGGCCTTGAAGCCGTTGGTGTTGGCATTGGCGACGTTGTTGGCGATGACATCCATCTGCCGCTCCAACGTCATCTGCCGCGATAAACCGACCAGAAGCGCGTTCTGCATCGGATGGTTCTCCCCTGTGGAGGTCCTGCTTCGCCGCTCTCCCAAGCGTCTTGGCCGACCCGTCGATGAGACCTTCGGGCTCTCCCAAACCGTCCGGTCTCGGCCTTTCCTCAGCGAAAGCCGTGCCAACGCAGAAAATCACGCATTCGCAGGCGCTTAGGTGTTCTGGAGGGGCGAGCGAGGGGCGGCAGAAAGGTTCTGTTGACCATGTTTGCCCGGCAGATTTTTCCTAGCGCAGGGGCAATCGAAAGGTTCTGTTAACCATGATTACCGTACCGTTTGCAGCTATGAGGAGCGCGTTGCGCGCTGGGGCAGTTGTATCGCGTCACTGGCCGACCAGAAGGCTTCGCTTTCTCAGATCCTTGATAGTGAGCGAGCGCGGCGACCATGGCAGAGAACGAAGCGGAAGGCGGCGCAGCCACTGACGGCACCGAGGCGGCCCCGCCGAAGAACAAGCTCAAGTTCATCATCATCGCGGTCGCAGCGCTCGCCATTCTCGGCGGCGGCGCGGCAACCTGGTTCTTCCTCTTCCGTCATGGCGACGACGAGCACCATGCCGAGGCCGCGCCGCCACCGAAACCGCCGGCCTTCGTCGACGTGCCCGACATGATGGTCAACCTCGCCGGCGCGCCAGGAGAGCGCGTGCAATATCTGCGGCTGAAGATCGTGCTCGAATTGAAGGAAGAGAAGCAGATCGAGGCGATCAAGCCGACGATGCCGCGCGTCACCGACATCTTCCAGACCTATGTCCGGGAGCTGCGCCCCTCCGACCTCAATGGCTCCGCCGGCATCTTCCGCCTCAAGGAGGAGCTGACCAAGCGCGTCAACGCGGCGGTCGCGCCGATCCAGGTCAGCGCGGTGCTGTTCAAGGAAGTCGTGGTCCAGTGACGGTGCAGGGAAGGTAACGGGCTAGCGTCATGGCCGGCAACGAGCAAATGGACCAGGATGCGATTGCCGCCCAATGGGAGGCCTCGCTCGATTCCGAGGATCCCGCGGAGGCCGCGAAGGCTGCTGCCGAGAATGAACTATCCGAGACCATGGCCCTGCAATGGGCGGCCATGGTCGAGGACGGCAGCCGCGATCTCGGCAACGGCAAGAATTCAGGCGAGAGGGTGCTTTCGCAGGAGGAGATCGACAATCTCCTCGGCTTCACCGTCGGCGACGTCACGCTCGACGACCATTCCGGCATTCGCGCGATCATCGATTCAGCGATGGTCTCCTACGAGCGTCTGCCGATGCTCGAAATCGTCTTCGACCGCCTGGTGCGATTGCTGACGACTTCCTTGCGCAATTTCACCTCCGACAACGTCGAAGTCTCGCTCGACCGCATCACCTCGGTGCGTTTCGGCGACTACATGAACTCGATCCCGCTGCCGGCCGTCCTCTCGGTGTTCAAGGCCGAGGAGTGGGAAAACTTCGGCATGGCGGTGGTCGACTCCAGCCTGATCTATTCGATGATCGATGTGCTGCTCGGCGGTCGGCGCGGCGCGAGCCAGCTCCGCATCGAAGGCCGGCCCTACACCACGATCGAGACCGAGCTGGTCAAGCGGCTGGTCGAGGTGGTGCTGGCCGACGCCGAACAGGCATTCCGGCCGCTGTCGCCGGTGACCTTCACGATCGACCGGCTCGAGACCAATCCGCGTTTCGCCGCGATCAGCCGTCCTGCAAACGCCGCGATCCTGGTGCGACTGCGCATCGACATGGAAGATCGTGGCGGCAACATCGAACTACTGCTGCCTTACGCGACCATCGAGCCGATCCGGGGCGTCCTGCTCCAGATGTTCATGGGCGAAAAGTTCGGCCGCGACACGATCTGGGAAGGTCATTTCGCCACCGAGATCGTCCAGGCCGAGATCGCGGTCGATGCCGTGCTCTATGAGGCCGACATTCCGCTCAAGCAGCTCATGCGGCTCAAGGTCGGCGACACGCTGCCGCTGGACATGCGCGCGGATGCCAACGTGACCGTGCGCTGCGGCAGCGTCACACTGACCGAAGGACGGATGGGACGCGTCGGCGATCGCGTCGCGATCCGCGTGACGAAACCTCTGCGCAAGCCAGGTACGACACTTGCGATGTTCGAGAAGGTCGACGAGCAGAACAAGATGATGGAGGCACCATGAACCACTCCTTAGGCATGGCGATCGAGATGCTGGTCGCGATCCTCCTGATGCTGACGATCGGCTACTGCATCCTGCTCAACAAGCGGCTGACGCGGCTGAAGGCGGACGAGCATTCGCTGAAAGCCGTCATCGCCGAGCTGATCACCGCGACCGAGATCGCCGAGCGCGCGATCGGGGGGCTGAAGCTCGCTGTCCGCGACGTCAACGAAAATCTCGGCAGCCAGCTCGCCGCCGCAACGCAGATGTCCGACCAGCTCTATCGCCAGCTCGGCGAGGCCGACAACGTGGTGCGGCGCCTCTCCAAGATCGCCATCGCCGCGCGCCCCGTGACGAATCCGGAAGCTGCCGCAGCCCCCGTCGTCAAGCCCTCGGCGGCGAAGGCGGTGGCGGCGGCTGCCGAAGCATTCTCCGAGCGCAGAAGGTCCAACGGGATTGCCGCATAAAGTCGATGCATGAAATCCTTTCGTAACATCCGCGTCATTCCCGTCGTTCTGGTCGCAGTCGCCGCCCTCGCCATGCTGAAGGTCGCGGGCCTCGTGATCAACGGCGGCTACGTGTTCGACTACCAGCCGAACACGACCAGAAAATCCTGGGCGCAGGAAAACCTCAACTTCCCGACCGGCCGCGAAGACCCCGACATCACCGGCTCGACGCACGGCGCGCCGAAGGAGGCTTCCAAGGAAGATGCGCCGAAACCGGCCGCGCCCGAGACCAAGCCCGAAGGCCAGGTGATCAAGCCGGAAGAATCCCGCGAGCAGACTTCGCCCGCCGAGCGCGCGATTCTGGAGCGCTTGCAGAACCGTCGCCAGGAGCTCGAAGCACGCCAGCGCGAGATCGACATTCGCGAGAGCCTGCTCAAGGCGGCCGAGAAGCGCATCGAGTCCAAGGTCGAGGAGATGAAGGCGGTGGAAGCCCGCATCTCCACCACCGCAGCCGAGCAGAAGGCGGCGGAAGCTCAGCGTCTCAAGGGCCTCGTCACCATGTACGAGGGCATGAAGCCCAAGGACGCCGCGCGGGTGTTCGATCGCCTGGAGATGGGCGTGCTGATCGAGATCGCGACGCAGATCGCGCCGCGCAAGATGTCGGACATCATGGGATTGATGCAGCCCGAGGCCGCCGAGCGGCTGACGGTCGAGATGGCCCGCCGCGCCGGTGGCGGCGGAGACCGCTCTGCCGATGCCGCCGATCTGCCCAAGATTGAGGGCCGCCCGACGCAAAAGCCGAATTGAAACGGAGGATTTCCCGCTCCACCGCGATGGGGCTGGGGGCTGAAGTATCGCGGTGGAGCGGAGCCGGCAAACCTCAATACGCAAGCGAAGCCCCGGCGAGGACAATCTGCGTGTGTGATTCGGGCGTGTTGGCGGCCAATTCGAGGCGTTGTTGGTGCGCGCACAACACTTCGCTCGGCGCACCACTCCCCTCCGTGATGCGTTTTCCGCAATGCAGCATCGGTTACTGCGAGAACGGATTGCGAGAATGGATTAAGACGCCATTAGCTTATGCGGATCATGCTTCTCAGCATGAGAGTTGCAATGGCCGCACTTGTTGCTCTCCTCGCGCTTCATTACGTGGACGAGCAACTATTCGGCGCCCGGTACACCCGAGGCGTAACGGCGATGCTGTCTCAGATCATGAGGTCGTTCGGCTAGGGCGCGTTCAGACTGTTTGTCTAGTTCGCGACGCGCTGGTCTACCCTGCGATCTCCGATCCCGGCAGTCGTCGCGTCGAACCACTTCCCGGCGGGAAGCGGCGTGCCGCATCGTTGCCTGATCAGATCGGCCTTCGTGACACGCGTCACCAGATTCAGAGTGCTATGGCAACAGGAGCACTCGTAAACCTTCAGAGCATATCCTTTGGCGACTGGAACGAGAGCTATGAGTGCTCTTGCCCTGCTGCATATGATGCAATTGGCTTCCCCGCGCATCGATCGAGCCCCCGCCTGATCAATCGAAATCGGATCGTCACGACGCTATCTCGTTCTGATTCGCTCATCGGTTGCAACATCTCAATGGTTGAGCGGGTGCGCCCGGCAAACCTCACCGCGCAGACCGTCCTCACGCATGAAGCGAGTGACGAAGAGCCTGCCTCGCGTTGCAGATGCAGTCAGACGGCGCTTCTCGTTCTGAACGTGCGATGAGTTGACGCGCGCAAAATGTGAGCTGGACGACAGTCGCGCAGCGCACACTGGAACTAGGGTGGGGCCATTCGCTAATCAGTGGCGTGGAGGGAGCGATGAACTACTGCTCATCCATAGCAGACCGCGCAATCGAGGCCATCAATCGTCTGCTGATCGTGGCGATGACGTCCGCCTGGACATCGACCTTGAGTCATCAGCATGCATTGCCGCCCGCTGAGGAAGATGACAGTGACGATGACGCTTGTTCGCGGCAGCACAGCGCCTCGCCGTCGGATTGGAACGGCAGGCAACACTGAAAGAGCCTTGCGGCACAGCCGCAGTTCGCGATCAACACGCGACGTTGTGAGGCGTTGATGACTCCGATGTGGTGGCGTGTTTGGTCGGGTCAGCGATTTCCGATCCGAGCGCGCCAACGTGCTTCAAAAGTGTCGTAGTCCACGGCCCATGCTTGCGAGTCCAGCGGATTGCTCGGGCTTGCCGCGACCGAGCCCGTCACGTTCGCGGCCAAAGCTGGTTGTGCCGAATTCCGCTTTGGCCACTCCAGCTCCGATTTAGAAAGCATAGGCTTGCCCTCGTACCAGCATTTCCGTTCATCGATGATGCGATAGGACCACCAGCGACCCTGCGTCGACGAGGGTATCGAGCTGCTGCATTGTTGCTTCGCCATTGCATCGGGTGTCCCGGCTGGCAAAAGCCAGGTCGCGAAGGCGGCAAGGGCGACCGGTCGGAGCCGGTTCGTCATTGGTCTGCAAAGGAACCGCTTCGCTGCTGTAAACGGCTTACAGCAACGACGAGCTCGGGACGTTCCAGAACTTCGATCAGTCTATCGAGAACACGCTCGGTGCTCTGAGGTCGCGGTTGAAGGTATTCTTCGAGGATCGATTGCGCTTCGCTGATCGCATGAAGTGCCAATTGTTGATCGGTCATCACTTCTTACCCATCCACAGATCCGCCGGTAACAGAGGCAGAAAAGATCAAGTCACTTTTGGGGAATATTCACGTTTTCCTCAGGTCTTTGATCAACTTTTGTTTCAATCGGAACCTCAAGCCATAGAAGCCCACAGGTCGAAAATCTTCATACCATCAACTCGTGGTGATAGGCGGGCTGAGCGCTCGCTTCATGAACAGAGACCGAATTCAAAGGGGCGGCGGCGTCGTGCGCAGGCGCAAGCGATTCAACTGCTTGGGCTCCCAGAAGTCCCGGGCGTGCTATGTTTGTATCGACCAACGACGGGGTAGGGGGCAGTTCCGCGAACGCAAGAGCGCCCGAGCCTTTGGCCTCGGTAAGCTCGTTCCTGAAATGAAATACGTCTTCAGCGCCGAGCGCTGTGAGAGGATGTGAGCCGAGGAGCGCGGGTGTGGCAGCGGACCATTCAGAATGATCGGCGGCGGACTGAATGGGCGCGATGCCTTGCTCGCTCCTTGCGCTGAAGGCCAGATTGGCAGCGAACGAAAAAACAAAATGGTCGCTGCTGGCGAGATGGTTGGCACCGAACCCGCTGATGCCTTCAGGCTTCGCTTCAGCCTGGCTGATGTCGTCCCCGCTCTTGCCGGTCGTCGTCGGGCTGCTGGAACTGCCGGCGGCCACGTCGATTTGGCCGGTATCGTTCGTTGAGTCCGGACTGGCTGCCGGTGGCTGGCTGGCGTCGCTTCCGCCCCCTGTGCCGTCTTGTTTCGATGTCCCATCGCTTGGTGGCGGATCCGTTTGCGTTGCGGCAGCCGGGCTGTCGAGGTCCCGGAAGCCTGCGCCGTGGATGGTAATCGTCACAACCTGCGGCGTGCCGTCGATCGTGGTTATCGTGAAGGTATCGGTCAGCGTGTCGCAGGCCCTGAGAGCCCGGACCGCGCAGTTGTCTTCGTCGAGTGCGTAGGTCCAAACGCCCGCAGCCGTCATCGTGAAGGTGCCATAGCCGTGCGTGCTGCACTTGGGCGCGCAAACCGCCGTGAACAGGTTGGGCGGATTGTCGACATCAGTGTCGGTGAGCGTGCCGGTGGCCGTCGGTGCCTCCGGCGTCTTGCAGATCGGCTCGGTCACCGAGCCCGTCGTGGTGCCGTGGATGATGGCAGGGTCGTTGGCGCCCTGGATGGTGATCGTCACCACCTGCGGCGTGCCGTCGATCGTGGTCACCGTGAAGGTGTCGGTGAGCTTGTCGCAGACATTGAGCGCCTGCACCGCACTGTTGCTGTTGTCGAGCGTGTAGGTCCAGACGCCCGCTGCCGTCATTGTGAAGGTGCCGTAGCCGCCAGCGCTGACCTTGGGTGAGCACACCGCGGTGAACGTGTTGGGCGGATTGTCGACATCGGTGTCGGTCAGCGTGCCGGTCGCCGTCGGCATACCCGGCTTGCAGCCAGCCGCCTCGATCACGCACCCGGCTGTCTTGCCGGAGATGATGGCGGGATCGTTGGCGCCATGGATGGTGATCGTCACCACTTGTGGTGTGCCGTCGATCGTGGTCACGGTGAATTTGTCGGTCAATGTGTCGCCGACATTGAGCGCCTGAACTTTGCAGTTGCTGTTGTCGAGCGTGTAGGTCCAGACGCCGGCCGCCGTCATAGTGAAGGTGCCGTAGCTGCCCGCTTCGGGACAACCGACCGGCACGAAAGTGTTGGGCGTATTGTCGACGTCGGTGTCGGTCAGCGTACCGGTCGCGGTCGGAATTCCCGGCTTGCAGCCGGCCGCCTCGGTCACTGAGCCGGTCGCGTCGCCCGAGACGATCGCGGCATCGTTGGCGCCGTGGATGGTGATCGTCACGACCTGCGGCGTACCATCGATCGTGTTCACGATGAACGTGTCGGTCAAGGTGTCGCCGACATTGAGCGCCTGCACCTTGCTGTTGGTATTGTCGACTGTGTAGGTCCAGACGCCCGACGCGGTCACGCTGAACGTGCCGTAGCCCGCCGTGCTGGTCTTGGAATTCACGACCGTGAAGGTGTTTGGGGTATTGTCGACGTCTTTATCGGTCAGTGTGCCGGTCGCGGATGCGCCGGGCGCCGCGTTGGCAACGCCGCCCGCTTCGGTTGACGAGCCGGTGGTGACACCGGAAATGATGGCGGCGTCATTGACGCCATCGATGCTGATTGTGAAGTTCTGAGCAGTGGTAAGGTTGCCGTCCGACACCGTAATGACGAAATCGTCAGTCGTCGGCGTCGTCAGCGCGTTGATCGCGTCACTGTTCGGTACGAAGGTATAAGCGCCGCTGGCGCTGTTCACATAAAGCGTGCCATAGGTGCTGGCTTTCGATACATCATACGTCACTCCGCCCACGACCGTGTCGCCGGCGGTGCCGCCGCTGATACCGAAAATCAGTGGCGCGCCGCTGGTGCTGCTGGCGCTGAACGTGCCGCTGGTCGCAGTGAAGGTGTCAAACACCACCGTATCGAGTTCGACCAGTCCTGACTGAATATTGAACGTCGGCGGCGAATGAACAACGATGGGATTATCGGGAACGACGACGGTGCTAGGCAGCACGATCGGAAGCGAATGTAGCTGCGCAGGAGCGTCGGACTCTATGAAATTGATCGGCTCCAGCGGCAGCGTCTCCGGGAAGGGAGTCGTGCCGGATCCCTTTGGCCCGACCTCCTTCGAGAGATTGGCCCACACGTCATGCTCCGCCGCCTGGAGTTCCTCCATGCGAGCCGGGGTATTGACGACCTGGTTGACGCTGACCGAAGACCCGACCTTGTTGAGCACGACCGTCTCGCCGGGATCCTCGACGATGATGTGTCGCGGAACCGCCTCCTTGGTCACGAGCTCGAACGCGCCGTGCTCGACGTCCTTGTACGTGATGCTGTCATTGTCCAGGAACGTGATATTCGCGTCTGCGGCCTCGGCACCCTTCAACATCGAGAACATCAATGTTCCGAGCGCCAGCATTCCGAACCCGCCCGTATGGATCCGGCCGCGAATGCTCCCAACGGGAGTATCGAGCGTCAGGGCACCGCTCTTTGCCGACCGCCCGGCAACGAAAGCAAAGGTGCCTTTGGATATCGTGAACACGGCCGAGCACGAGTTGCGGTCGAGATCGCAGACGAATTCGCTCAGCTCCATGCGCGCGCCGCTGGAGAGGTTGAAAAAGGTGTCGTCAATGAAGCGGATGCCGATCTGCCCGTCGGCGGCCGTCTCGATCACATCACCGGGGCGGAGTGGATCGCCAACCATGACTTGGGTGGCGATGCCGCTCGCACGCCTCAAGATGCCGCAACCGATCGCCGTGTGAACGGTGCCGATTATCTTCGGAGACGCGACCACGGAGGTCACGTCTCCGGCCTCTACGCCGGACGCAACTAACATAGCCTTCGACCTCGTCAGCCGAGAACTCAGGCTCAGCGCGCCTTTTTTCTTTCGTTCTGGTCTGCCCTCGCCACGAGATCAACCAATCATGGCGCCGGCAGCCCAGGGCTTGCCCGCCGAAATCCTGATCGAGATCACCCAAGTCGATTCAAGAAAGAGACGCGTTCAGCGCGTGGTCGAACCCGGCCCCTTCCATCGAAGCGATTTGCTTTTCCAAATGAGAGTTAGTGTAATTTTTCTGCGGTATTCCGGATCTGTGGAACAAAATTAAGCCGGCGGGATGGATTTAACAACCATTAAATTATATTATATACCGCTCGACTAGGTTTGTTCGGAAAAACCGCATGGGCTGGGGCGGAGATCTTCTCAATGAAGGGGGAGGTCATGCGTGTATATTCGATACTCGGATTGGTGACCGCTTTCATTCTGACGCTCGCCGGCCTTTTGCCAGATGCTGCGCGCGCGCAAGTCGATTCCGCCAAGCCCGTTCTTCAGAACTTTTCCTCGAAGCCAATTGGCAAGATCGTAACCGCCACGGGCTCCGTCACGATCGAACACGCGAATGCGGTCGTTGTTCAGGCCAACGTGCCCCCCCAACCCAATCAGACGAAAGTCGGCGATCTCGTCTATCTGGGGGACGTGCTGCGGACAGGGGATGACGGTCGAGTTGGCATCAACTTTACCGATGGCAGCTCGTTCAATCTGTCGAGCAACGCGCACATGACCTTGGACGAATACGTCTACGACCCAAACGGAAAGTCCAATTCGACTTTCTTCAGCCTCGCAAAAGGCACGTTCACCTTCGTTGCCGGCAAGGTCGCGAAAACTGGTGACATGAAGATCGACACCCCGGTCGCCACAATGGGCATCAGAGGCACCACGCCCCATGTCGAGATCTCCGACAACGGGTCGGTGAAATTCTCTACCCTCATCGAAGAGGGCAAGAGCAAGATGACAAAGAAATCCGCCGGTTCCACTGGGCCATCTGAACAGAAAGCCGACCGCAAGCTCAACTTGAACATCTGCCGACGGTGCTAGAAGCCTTTCACCAGGGACAGAAATTTCCCTAATTCGTGATCGGGGATACTGATATGAAGCCGAGTGCGACCGGAGCCATCACCGGCGTCGTGGCGTCTGGTCTCATCTTGCTATTGCTGGAGCTGCCGGCGGTGGCGCAGGCGCCGAAGCAGGAGGGGAGCTATCTCAAGACGATTGAGCTGTGCAACAGCGTCGCGCGCGCATCGCTCGAAGCACGAATTGATGGTTGCACCGCGTTCATCGATGCGCACCGAAACGCGACGAAGGCCTTGGCCATCGCCTATAACAATCGTGGCAACGCTTATGCCGAAACGGGACGCTATGATCGCGCCATCCACGATTTCGATCAATCGATCGAGCTCAACCCGGGCTACACCAAGGCCTTCAACAACCGCGGTGTGGCCCATCTGATGAAAGGCGAATACGACCTCGCGATCGAGTCTCTGGATGAGGCCATCAAGCTCAATCCTGGCTACGGCGAGGCCTTCGCGAACCGTGCAGAGGCTAACCTTCGAAAGAACGCGTACGATCGCGCGGCGCGAGACTACGACGAGGCCATCCGTTTGCGGCCAGATCTGGCGGGCGCGTGGAGCGGACGCTGTTGGGCCCGGACCATGCTGGGCACTCTGCAGGCTGCGCTCGAAGACTGTAACAAGGCGCTTCAATCGGGATCGGGCAATGCGGCCACATACGATTCGCGTGCTCTGGTCTTCCTGAAGATGGGCCAGCTCGCTGCAGCCATGGATGACTATAACTCAGCGCTGCGGCTCGAGCCGAAGCTGGCGAGCGCGCTTTATGGGCGCGGCCTCGCCCGGCTCAGGCAAAGCGACAAGGCAGGCGGTGATGCCGATATCGTGGCGGCAGAGACAATTCAGCCCGGGATCGCCGACGACTTCGCGCGCTACGGCGTGCAGTAGAAGCGGCATTCGCAAACTGGACTGCGACCGTCGAGGTATCAAAATCCGGTATTCAAGTGGGTTCGATGGTGCTTAGATTTCACCTGCGTCATGACGTGACGGGCGCTGGCTTACGGACTCCGCTCGTTGCTTTGGAATAGGTTTGCCCTTAAGGCCCGCCTCCAACTCTTGAAGCCTTCCGTTCTTCCCCATACTCGGGGGCGGGTCTTTGTTTTTCAGAAGACTGTGGGCCGCACCGCTGGCCAAGAAGTCCGTTGCCATGCCACGCTGCGCAGTCGAATACGACGGCAACGTAGCGGTACTCTCCTCGTGATGTTCTGTCTCGCACACGCCGCGCTGTGGGCGCGTGAAGCAAGTGCCCAGTGTTCAGCGCGCGACGTCCTGCAAAGTCAAAATCATCGGCCAGGACGGCAAGGCGGACGCGCAAATATCCGTGCGATCCCGCTTGCTGTTCGTGCGACCGACAGGAGCCGAGAACGCAGCATTCCTTCCGCCCTAAGAATAAGAATATCGTCTGCTGAGACCAGGGCTCCCCTGGCGGCCGAGGAATGACGGGCGTCACTGGGCCAGACCCCTCACGGACCGCCGGGTTGCCGGCGGATCTCTTCCAGCAGGCGGCGCATCGCCTCGACCTCCTTGCCGAAGCCTGCCCAATCACCGGTTTTCAACCGCTCCATTGCCTGATCGTAGTGGGTGAGCGCCTCCTGCGCGCGTGCCGCCACGGCTCCTTCGCTGGGCAACTCCGCGGTCCCACCCGGTGCCGTCGTTGTGGGCCCGCTGTTCGCGAAGAGCGCCCACAAGGCTTCCTCGAGCGTTTCCTTCATGACGACGTGCTCGCCATAGGCGGCAATCACCCGTTTCAGTTCCGGCAAATGACCCTGCTCGGCTCGCAGATATAGCGGCGACACGTAAAGGATCGAGTTCTCGATGGGGATCACGAGCAGGTTTCCCCGGATCACTCGCGAGCCCATCTGGTTCCACAGCGAGATCTGCTGGGAGATCTCCGTGTTCTGATGAATGCGTGCCTCGATCTGAAACGGTCCGTAGACCAGCTTCTCCTTGGGAAATTCGTACACGATCAGCTTGCCATAGCCGGGCTCGTCGCAGCGTGCGGCGAGCCATGCGATCATGTTGTCGCGGCGGCTCGGTACCATCGGGATCATCAGAAAGAACTCGGCTTGCGCTTCGCCAGGCAGTCGCATGATGATGTAGTAGGGCGCCATCGCGGTCGTGCCGTCCAGTGAAGAGACGCCATCGCCGGCCGGCTGGCGCGGGAATTGCCAGAGGTCCTCGCGGTTGTAGAAAACATCGGCAGATTCCATGTGATAGGTTTGGAAAAGCCGGGCCTGGATCAGGAAGAGGTCCTCGGGATAGCGAATGTGCCTTTGCAGATCGGGCGGCATCGCCGTGAACGGCTTGAAGAGAGCCGGGAAGATTCGACGATAGGTCGCGGCTATCGCGTCTGCCTGGTCCATCAGATAGAAGTCGACGGTACCGTTATAGGCATCGATGATCACCTTCACCGAATTTCTGATGTAGTTGAGATTGTTGGAGCCGGACGCGCGCTGCGCATAGGGAAAATATTCGCTGGTCGTGTAGGCGTCCTGAATCCAGAACATCCGGCCCTCGCTGACGACAAGGTAGGGATCGCGATCCAGAATCAGGAACGGCGCAATCGTGCTCACCCGCTCCTGGATGTTGCGCCGGATCATGATCCGGCTGCCGTCGCCGACGTAGTCTGAAAGAAACAGGTTCACGTCGTTGAAATAGTGGGCGAAGATCAGTCGCCGCACCATGCTCGACAACGGGACGCCGCCGGCACCGTCATAGGATGCGTAGACGTTGTCCTTTCCCTTGGGATAGTCGAACTCCGGCACGGTTGCCTTGACGATGACGTAGTCCTCGGTCTGCTGCCCGTAGTAGATGCGCGGCTCGCGAATCTCGGGTCCTCCCTGCGCAACTGGAGGAACATCGTGCAGGTAGAGGAGCGGAAGCCCTTCGCTGCTCTTCTGCGTGACCGGACTGAGCACCGCACCATTGCCGTGGGTGAACAGGATGTGGCGGTTGACCCAGGTCTGCGCGTTGGGCGGCAGCAGCTCGGAATTCAGCTCGCGCGCCGAGAGGATCACGCTCTGGTAGGTGCCGCCGAGCCAGTAGCGGTCGACATCGAGATTGCGCAGCTTGTAGTAGGTGCGGATCTCCTGAAGTTGCGCGTAAGTGTCGGCCAAGGGTTGCCAATCCCACAGCCTTATATTCTCGATCGTGGCCTTGTTGGCTTCGAGCGTGCCGAAGGTCAGGGTCTGCTCCGCAGGGAATGGCTTGGGCGAGATCCGATTGAGATTGTAGGCCTCCCGGGTCAGCGCGATGTTGCGAGCGATGTAGGGACGCTCCCAGTCCAGCTCGTTGGGCCTGACGTAGAAGCGCTGAAAAACTGCGGGGATGATCCCGGAGAGCAGGAAAGCGGCGCCGAACAGCAGCGCAATTGTGGCGGTGGGGAGGCGGTAGGTGCGGACCCACAGGTTCGCCCATGCGGCCAAGGCAGCGACGATCGACAGCGCGATCAGGATCCACAGGACCGGCAATTCGACGTTGACGTCGGTATAGCCTGCGCCGACCACCACGCCGTTGTCGCCGAACAGCAGGTGGTAGCGGTCGAGGCCGTAGGACCACGCCTTCATGCCGAAGAAAAGCCCAAGCAGTGCCGAACCGTGGGAGATCGCCGCCGGCGACATTCGTTGGGCCCGGTCCTCGATGTCGCCATGCACCCAATAGACGAATCCGGCGAACAGTGCGCTCATGATGAGCGTCAGCATTGCCCAGTTCTTGATGGCTACGAACGCGGGCAGGGAGAACAGGTAGAAACCGATATCCTTGCCGTACAGGGGATCGTTGCTACCGTAGGGCACCTGATAGATGAAGCGGAGCAGCGTGCCCCAGTTGCCGACCTCGCCCCAGGCGACAAGCAAGGCAAAGAGGCCGCTGCTGGCGGCGATCACGCCGCGCCACGGCAGCCGCTCGCGCAGGAATTCAAGCGGATCAGGCTGAGCCGCGGCGGCCGCAAGTGTTGGAACAAAGGCCGCAGGCAATCGGGTTCGCCGCCCGCCAAGACCAAGCGCAATCCGCGCGTTCAGCCACAAGATGGTGGCAGTCGCGGCGAAAACGACAATGAAGCCAGCGGTTTTGGCGCCGATCGTGATCCAGAATATCTGCGTGTAGCCGACCGAGGCGAACCACATCCAGTCGACCAGGACGTCGCTCACGAGAGCGAGCAGGATCAGACCCATGACGATGGCGATGGCCGCGATAGTGAACCCTGCCGCAGCACTGCGCCGCGGCGCCTTCTGGCCGGGTCCGGCGATCCCGATCGTCATGTTCGCACTATAGCAGAATGGCGGCCGGGGCGGCGCTCTCCGGACGTGAGACCGATGGCGCGAATTACCCCTACGCTGGAAGGCCCGGGCTGGCTGCTTCGGGAACGGTGGTGCGGCGCAGCGAGCGCAAGTCAAATCAATCCGACAGCATTAACAAGTCCTTAATTGGCGAAACCTTAAAGTCGGGGGCACAGGCCGGCCCCCATCGCCGGCGTGAATCGTCGGACTGGATGAAATGCCGCCAATGGCGCGACAGGCTGCCGCTGGATTTTGGTCGCGAGCCCGGGCCTTGGTGTTGACCTCGGCGCCGGCTGCGCGCCGTCGTGTCCGCGCGCTGTCCGCACTGGCCGCCTGCTTGTTGGTGGGCCTGGCTTCGCCCGCGCGCGCCCAGCCGGTGCGGGGTGAGGCGACCTTCTCCGCCGGCGGGGGCTTTGCGCGCCTTGTCATCAAGCTCGGCGAGGATGTTTCCTCCGAGGTGACGACCGCGGGCTCGATCCTCATCATCCGCTTCGAGCGACCGGTCGATATACCGGTCGATCGCATTCCGGAAGGCGCTCCCGACTACGTCAACTCCGCGCGGCGCGATCCCGACGGCGCAGCGATCCGGCTGTCGCTGGCGCGCCGCGTCACCGTCAACACCATGAACGCCGGCGAGCGGACCTTCGTCGACCTTCTGCCCGAGGGCTGGAAGGGCGCGCCGCCGAGCCTGCCGATGGACGTGGTGAAGGAACTTTCCGATCGTGCGCGCGCCGCCGAGCGCGCGCTGCGTGCCCAGCGTGTGGCCGCCGAGACCAAGAAGCGCCCGCCGATCCGCGTCCGCGCCTCGGTTCAGCCGACCTTCGTGCGCTTCGTCTTCGAGATGCCCGACGGCGTCGCCGTCTCCTCGGTGCTCAACGAGCAGAAGCTGACGCTCGCCTTCAACGCCAATCTCAACTTCGATCTTGCAGACGCGGTCGTGGCGGCCCCCCCGAACGTGGCCTCGATCAAGCAGAAGGCCGACATCGACCAGACCAATATCGAGATCGCGCTGATCGGCGAGGCCGACGTGCACTCTTTCCGCGACGACAAGAACTATGTCGCCGACGTCGCCTTCCAGCCGGACAAGAACAAGTCCGCGACGACGGCCGAGCAGGTTCTGGCGCCGGCAAAGCCGGCCGCGCCCCCTGGATCGCACGCGGCGGCCGAGAAGGAGATGCCGCGCGAGATCAAGCCTCCGACCTCCGAGACCATCGCGCGCGAGGCCAAGATCGACGTGAAGCCGGAGACCGCGGGCGCGCCGCCGGCTGCCGAGGTGCCGAAGCTTGCACCGGCCGCGTCCGAGCCCGTCGCAGCTGAAATTGCGCATCCGGCCGAGGCACCGAAACCTGCGCCTCCGGCCGCCGAAGCCGCAGCGCCGGCTGCTGCGCCAAAACCCGTGGCCCCGGTGGCCGCCGAAGCGCCGAAGGAGCCGGTCAAGGAGGCGCCGAAGGACGTGGCGAAAGCCGCACCGGTCGGGGCGCCGGCTCCGGCCGTCTCGCAAGAGACCGCGCCAAGCGTCGATGCCCGCCGCGACAGCGACGGCCTGCGCGTGACGTTCCCGCTCTCCGTCGCAACGCCCGCCGCCGCCTTCCGCCGCGGCGACACCGTCTGGCTGGTATTCGATACGCAGAAAGCCATCGACGTCGAGCCGATCCGGGCCAAGGGTGGTGCGATGATCGGCGAGGTCAGCCGCACGCCGCTCGACAAGGGCCAGGCGATCCGCATCCGCCTCAACCGGCCGCTGGTCTATTCGCTGTCGAGCGAGGAGAACGGCAAGGAGACCAACTGGCTCCTGACGCTCGCCGACAAGATCCAGGCGACCCCGCTGCCGTTGATGATGATGCGCAACATCACGGACCCCGCGCTCGCCAATATCGCGATCCCCTTCGCCAATCCGGGCATGCTGCACAAGCTGACCGATCCCGACGCCGGCGACACGCTCTACGTCGTCACCACGCCGCGGCCGGTTCGCGGCTTCATCAAGCGGCAGGACCTGGTCGACCTCTCGCTGCTCGAATCCGCGCACGGCATCGCCATTCGTCCGAACTCCGACGAGGTCGGCGTCGAGGTCGGCTCCGACAAGGTGATCCTCGGCAAGAAGGGCGGGCTGACGCTCTCGCCGGTCGACGTCTCCGCCGAGCGCGCGCCGACCGCGGTGCGGCCGGTCTTCAACATCGAGGAATGGCGCAAGGGCCAGTCCGAGCTGTTCATGAACAGGCAGAGCGCGCTGGTCAACGCGATCGCGGCGGCCGAGCCGGCGCAACGCTCGATCCCACGGCTTGATCTTGCGCATTTCTACATGTCGCGCGGCATGTATCACGAGGCCAAGGCGATGACCGACGTCATGCTGGCCGATCCCCTCAACAAGGAGGAATCCTCGGCGCTGATCATGCACGCGATCGCGAGCATCCTGATCGGCCGTCCCGGGCAGGGGCTGAAGGATCTCGCCAATCCCGTGATCGGCAATAGCCACGATTCGCAGCTCTGGAAGGCGCTCGCCTATGCACGCCAGGGCAAGTGGGCCGATGCACGCGAGAAGTTCAAGAACGTCGAGTTCGCCATAGCCTCGCTGCCGCTCGACGTTCAGCGCATCGTGACGATGGATGCGATGCGGGCTTCGCTCGAGGTGAAGGACTATGCCGGCGCCTCCAAGCGGCGCAGCGAGCTCGAGGTCGTCGGCGTGCCGCCGGAGATGGCGCCGTCCTTCGCGGTGCTGCGCGGCCGGCTCGCCGAAGCGCTCGGTCACGACAAGGACGCGCTCGACGACTACAAGTTCGCGGTCGACTCGGACGACCGGCCGGCCGCCGCCGAGGCCAAGCAGCTCGAGGTCGCGCTGCGGCAGAAGCGCGACGAGATCACCAAGGACGACGCGCTGCGTGAGCTCGAGACGCTGGCGATGACCTGGCGCGGCGATGCCATCGAGGTGAGGACGCTCCAGTTGCTGGCCCGGATGTATGCCGACATGGGCCGCTACCGGGATGCGCTCGCCGCGGCGCGCACCGCGACCAAGCTGCAGCCGAATGCGGAAGCTTCGCGGCAGGCCCAAGATCTCGCGCAGGAGCTGTTCGCGCAGATATTCCTGAGCTCGAAAGGCGACGATCTTCCACCGATCGAGGCGCTCGGGATGTTCTACGAGTTCCGCGAGTTGACGCCGATCGGCCGGCGCGGGGACGAGCTGATCCGCAAGTTGGCCGATCGCCTGGCGTCCATCGACCTGCTCGACCAGGCCGCCGAACTCCTGCAATACCAGGTCGACCATCGCCTCGAAGGCGCTGCGCGCGCGCAGGTTGCGGCCCGCCTTGCCATGGTCTATCTCGCCAACCGCAAGCCCGACATGGCGATCTCGGCGCTGCGCGCGAGCCGCATCAGTGACCTCTCCGGCGAATTGCGCCAGCAGCGTCTCTTGCTCGAGGCGCGCGCGCAGAGCGACGTCGGCCGCCACGACCTCGCGCTCGACATCGTCTCCAACGTCGCCGGTCGCGAGGCCATCCGCCTGCGCTCCGACATCTTCTGGGCGGCGCGGCGCTGGCGCGAATCCGCCGAGCAGATCGAGCTCTACTACGGCGAGCGTTTTCGCGACTTCAAGCCGCTCAACGCGGTCGAGAAGAGTGACGTGATCCGCGCGGCCGTCGGTTACGCGCTCGCCGACGATGCGATCGGGCTGTCGCGCTTCCGCGAGAAATACGCGCCCTTGATGAGCGAGAGCTCGGACCGACTTGCCTTCGATATCGCGAGCAAGCCGGCGGCTGCCTCCAGCGCCGAATTCGCTGAGATCGCAAAGCTCGCTGCCAGCGTCGACACGCTCGACGGCTTCCTGCGCGAGATGAAGCAGCGCTTCCCCGACGCCACCGCTCGCGCGCCCATGCCGCCGCAGGCCAAGGACGAGACCGATCACACCGGCTCGCTGCCCTCGATCCCGCCCGTGAGGCAGATCAAGATGGCCCGCTAGACCGTTTGCCAAGGCCTCTCGACAGCCGTCCGCCAACGCGGCAATTTGCCGTCGTGCGCCGATGCCGGGAGAAGCGTGGACATGAGCAAGCCCGTCAAGACCGAAGCCGAATTGATCGCCATGGCGAAAGCCGAATTGAAGGTCCATGCCGATTGTTCGGAGGGCATGAAGATCATCGTTCTCCGCGATGGCAACAGCTGGGAGTTCCGCGACGAATCCGACCAGTCCACCATCGACAAGCCCGGCTACCCCGAATGCGTCGCCATGCTGGTGCAGATCGGCGATCACCTCAGCAAGCAGTATGACGTCAAGGGGTAGGCGACCTCGGTGTGAGGCGTCACCCCCCGTAACTCTGCACCAGGCTTCCTGCGACCAGCGACCAGCCGTCCACCAGCACGAAGAAGATCAGCTTGAACGGCAGTGACACCACCGCTGGCGGCAGCATCATCATGCCCATCGACATCAGGACGGAGGCGACGACGAGGTCGATGATCAGGAAGGGCAGGAACAGGAGGAAGCCGATCTCGAAGGCGCGCTTCAGTTCCGAGATCATGAACGAGGGAATGAGGATGCGGAGTGCGAGCTCGTCCGGGGTTGCCGGCGGCGGCTCGCCGGAGAGGTCCATGAAGAGTTTGAGGTCCTTCTCGCGCACGTTCTTCTGCATGAAGCCGCGCAGGGGAACTGAGGCGCGCTGGAGCGCGTCCTCGACGCCGATCTGGTTGGCGACCAGCGGCTTGATGCCGTCGTCGTAGGATTTCTGCAGGACCGGTCCCATCACGAAGAAGGTGAGGAACATCGCGAGCGCGATGATCACCGAGTTCGGCGGCGCCGTCGCGGTGCCCATGGCGGTGCGAAGCAGCGACAGCACGACCACGATGCGCGTGAACGACGTCATCATGATCAGGATCGACGGTGCGATCGACAATACCGTGAGCAGCGCGATGAGCTGAATTGCGCGCTCGGTGACGCCCCCGCCGCCCTGGCCGCCGAGATTGATGCTGATGTCCTGCGCATGCGCAGGCGCCGCCAGGAGAGCGGCGCCGATCAGGACAGGAAGGAAAAAAACTCTACGCGGGAAAGCCGAACGTCTCACGAAGGCGGCTTCGGACGGCCGAGCAGGGAGGCCATCTCGTCTTCGAGATTTTCAAAGCTCGTCTTCGCGGGCGCCGCCGGGGCAGGTGTCTCGTTGCGCGACGGGCGCGCCGCGGGTGCGGGCGGCTCGGGCGCAACGGGAGGCGCGACCGTCTCGCCGGTGGGCCGGCGCAGTGCTGCCTCGAGCCGCTGCGCCATCTCGGCGAGATTCTGCTCGGCGCTCGAGGGGGCGGCCGGCGGCGAGGGGGCCGGCGGGGCGGGAGGCGCCGGGGGAGGCGGTGGCGGCGCAGAGGCGCGCTCGGCACGCACCGGCGGGACCTTCGCCGGTTCGCTCTGGCGCGGCGGACGCGGCATCATCGGCTCGCTGCGCGGGACGCGCGGCGGCATCGGCTCGGGCCTGACCTGCGGCTCGCGCTCGGGGCGCGGCGCGAGCGGCTCGGCGGTGAAGCCAGCGAGTGAATCGCTACGGCGCTCGGCGAGCGCAGGCGCGGGCCGGCGCACTTCGTCGGCGAAGGAGGGGCGTGCGGGCCGCGGCGGCGGCTCGGGCATTTGCGGCTCGGGCTGGTCGAGCAATTCGGGGCGCGGCGAGGGCTCATCCCAAGCGGCAGGTTCGGGCATCGGGGCGAGGCGCGGCGGCTCGGCACCCCCAGACCGTTGCGGCAGCTGATCGCGGCTCGAGGCGGCACGCACGATGTTGGGCTCGACGACGATGTCGGTCGGGCCGCCGATCATCAGGAGATGTTCGACATTGTCGCGCCGGACCAGCACCAGGCGGCGGCGCCCGTCGACGGCGGCGGCATCGATCACGGCAAGCCGGGGCATCCGGCCGCGCTGGGTGTTGGCGCCCAGCCGGTTCGTCGCGAATCGACGAACCAGCCACGCGGCCAAGCCGATGAGCGCCAGCACGACGATGAACGCTAAGATAAAGGTCAAAGGGCCTTGCATGCTTGTCCCCGGCAAATGGCGCTTGTCTCATGCGGCCAATGGTCGAAATCCATCCCGACCGCAAGCCCGCGACGCCCCAGAAGTTCGATCCCTTAACACCTTACGGCAGGTTCTGCCGTCCCCAGTTCTTAATAACCCATGAATCGCCCGATCCAAAACGACTTCTTGGGAATTGTTCCGGAGCCAAGCGGTTGGGTTAACGAGTGTTTTGGAGCGTAGAATCACGGGGGCGAAACCTTGGCGTCTCAACGAGGGACATCTGCCGCTAACGTCTTAACCGGCCGTTAACCATACACGCGGCAAATTCTGCCTAGCCCCGGGGGCCTGATCCCGGGGCAAGGAGCCGCAAGCCATGTCCATCAACGACCTCCCGGTGCTCTCGGCGCTTCGCACCAAGATGCAGTGGCACCAGGAACGCCAGCGCGTCCTGTCCGAGAACGTCTCCAATTCCGACACGCCCAACTTCCGGCCGCGCGACCTGGTCGAGCCCAAATTCGACAAGACCGGCGCGGTCGCCGGCTCGATGGGGCCGCTCGCGATGGCCCGCACCACCGCCTCGCACATGACTCCGTCCGGCGCGCCGTCGAGCTTCGACCAGAACAAGAATGCGGGCTTCGAGACACGCCCTGCGGGCAATGCCGTCAATCTCGAGGAGGAGATGATGAAGTCCGCCTCGAACCAGATGGATTACGCGGCCGCGACCTCGCTCTACTCCAAGAGCCTGCACCTGCTGAAGACCGCGATCGGCAAGGGCTAGAGCATGATCCGGAAAAGTGTGCAGCGGTTTTCCCTCGCGACAAACGCGGAACGCGTTTGCGCGGAGATCATGCTCAAACAAAGAGCCTAGCGGAGGCGCATCATGGCGAATGACAGCAGCGACTTCGCCCGTTCGATGGCGATTGCGACCTCCGGCCTGCGCGCACAGGCCGGACGCATGCGGGTGATCTCGGAGAACATCGCCAACGCGGACTCCACCGCCCAGAGCGCCGGTGGCGATCCCTACCGGCGCAAGGTGCCGACCTTCTCCTCCGCGCTCGACCGCTCGCTGGACGCGCAGGTCGTCACCCTCGGCAAGATCAAGCCCGACCAGTCCAACTTCCGCGTCAAATACGAGCCGAACAATCCGGCCGCCGACGCGAGCGGCAACGTCAAATATCCGAACGTGAACTCGGTGGTCGAAATGACCGACATGCGCGACGCGCAGCGGTCCTACGAGGCCAATCTCAACATCATCAGTGCAACGCGCCGAATGATCCAGCGCACGCTCGACATCCTCAAGGCCTGAACAGGAGGCTCACCGCCATGGCTTCACCGACGATTGCCGCCAATGCCTATGCTAATCTCGCGCGCGTGCTCGAAAACAGCGCCGCCGGCAAGGGATCGGAGGCGAGCGGCCCGTCCTTCGCCGCGCTGCTCAAGGACTCCATCGGCAGCGTCATGGAATCCGGCCGCAAATCCGATGCGCAGACGGTGGCCATGGCGAGCGGCAAGGCCAACGTGATGGACGTGGTGACCGCGGTCGCCGAAACCGACGTCGCCGTATCGACGCTGGTATCGGTGCGCGACCGGGTGATCCAGTCCTACGAAGACATCATGAAGATGGCGATCTGATTGCTCGCAATGACGGGGACAGGACGCCACTTTCCTCGCGATAGCGGCGGGGATGCGGCTTTGAATAGAGGGCGTGTGCAATGACCGGACCTGAAACGCTCGACGTGGCGCGGGATGCGATCTGGACGATCGTGATCGTGTCGTCGCCGCTGATGGTGGTGGGGCTCGTGGTTGGCGTGGTGGTGTCGCTGTTCCAGGCGCTGACGCAGATTCAGGAGCAGACTCTGATCTACGTGCCGAAAATCCTCGCGATCTTCGCGACCATGCTGCTGGCATTACCCTTCATGGCCGACGCGCTCCATTCCCACATGCTGCGGATCTCGTCGCGAATCATCGGCGGCTGAGGCAGTATGCGTGAACCATGCGCATCGACGTCTCGCTGCTGCCGGCGCTTGCCGCGGCCTTCATGCTCGCCTTCGCCCGGGTCGGTGCGATGGTGATGCTGCTGCCGGGGCTGGGCGAGACCAACATTCCGACGCGTATCAAACTGTCGATCGCGCTGCTGCTCACGCTGATCATCCTGCCGCTGCACCGCAACGCCTACCATGTCGACATGGGCTCGATCGCCTCGCTCCTGGTGCTGATGCTGCATGAGATCGCGATCGGCATCGTGCTGGGGGCGACCGCGCGCGTGACGCTCGCCGCCCTCCAGGTCGCCGGCGCCGTGATCGCGCAGCAGATGGGGCTCGGTTTCGTTACCTCGGTCGATCCGACACAGGGCCAGCAGGGCGTGCTGGTCGGCAATTTCCTGACCATGCTGGGCGTGACGCTGCTGTTCGCGACAGACAGCCATCACCTCGTCATCGCCGCGCTCAACGACAGCTATGCGATCTTCGCGCCGGGCGAGACGATGGCGAGCGGCGACGTTGCCTCGCTCGCGACGCGCGCTTTCGCCGCCGCCTTCCGCCTGGGCTTGCAGCTTTCCGGGCCGTTCCTGGTGTTCGGCCTCGTCTTCAATATCGGGCTTGGCGTGCTGGCGCGGCTGATGCCGCAGATGCAGGTCTATTTCGTCGGCGTGCCGCTCTCGATCTTCGCCGGGTTCCTCGTGCTCGCCGTGGTGCTCACGGCGCTGATGGGGACCTTCCTCGACTATTTCATCGGTGTCATGCACCAGATGATGCCGCTCAAGTAAGAGGGATCAATGGCGGACGACAACGATCCCGAGAGTCAAACAGAAGACCCGACGCAAAAGCGCCTCGAGGAGGCGCTCGAACGCGGCGACGTCGCCAAGAGCCAGGAGATCAACACCTGGTTCATGATCGCGGGCGGCACGCTCGTGGTCTCGACCTTCTCGGGCTCGGTCGGCAGCGGGCTGGTGACGCCGATGCGCAACCTGCTGGCCAATTCCTGGATGATCAAAACCGACGGCGGGAACCTGCTCGCGCTGATGCAGCAGATCGAAGTCGCGGTGGTCGCCGCGATCGGCGTGCCATTGCTGATGCTGGTGCTGGCGGCGATCGCCGGCAACATGCTCCAGCACCGCCTGGTGTGGTCGGCCGAATCCCTGAAACCCAAATTCAGCAAGCTTTCGCCAGCAGCCGGCCTCAAGCGCATTTTCGGCAAGCAGGCGGCGGCGAACTTCCTCAAAGGCATCGGCAAGCTGGTCGCGCTGGGCGCGGTCATGACCATGGTCCTGTGGCCGGAGCGGCATCGGGTGGAATCGATGGTCAAGCTCGACCCGTCCGCCATGCTGGGCGCCACCACCAGCATGACCATCCATCTGCTCGGCGCAGTGGTCGCGGCGCTCGCGATCATCGCCATCGCCGACTATTTCTTCCAATATCGCAGCTGGTTCCAGCGCCAGAAGATGTCGCTCCAGGAGATCAAGGAGGAGTTCAAGCAGTCCGAAGGCGACCCGCACGTCAAGGGCAAGATCAGGCAGCTCCGGCAGCAGCGCGCCAAGAAGCGCATGATGGCGGCGGTTCCAAAGGCCTCCGTGATCATCACCAACCCGACCCACTATTCGGTGGCGCTATCCTACGAGCGCGGCATGCAGGCGCCGATCGTCGTCGCCAAGGGCGTCGATAATCTCGCCTTCAAGATCAGGGAGGTCGCCCGCCAGCACGACATTCCGATCGTCGAGAACGTGCCGCTGGCGCGCGCGCTCTATGCCACCGTTGAGATCGACCAGGAAATCCCGGTCGAGCACTACCATGCTGTTGCCGAGGTCATCGGCTACGTCATGCGGCTGAAGCGCGGATTCGGCGCCGGACGGAAATAGAGCACCCGAAAAGTACCGGAAATGGCTGTAAACTGGGAATCAGCGTACGTTTCGCCCCTGCCGCCCTTGCGCCTGCGGGTCCGATTCAGGCAGGGAGGGTCCGTTGCGCGCGGTTCGCGCGTTCTTTTCCTGTCGACAGGCTGCGATGACCTGGGATGACCGCTGAGACCGACCACAACCTGCCACGCGAGTCTGTTGCGGTGCATGAGCCGCCGCAACGCTCGGGCAGCATCGCGCTGGTGTTCCTCGTAGCGGCGACGCTCGTGGCGGTCGCCGTCGGGCTCATGACACTCGGCCGGACGCAGGCGCAGCCCTATATCCTCGGTATCCTCGCCGTGCTGGCGATGGTCGGTCTGTTCAACCTGTTCGCCTTTGCCGCCGGCATCGTTCGTTTCGCCGACCGCAATCTCGACGATCCCATCATTGCCCGCATCTCCGATCATGCCTTTGACGGGCTCGCGGTGACCGATCCGCGCGGCCATGTCGTCTATTCCAATGCGGCCTACCTGACCATGACCGGCGCCTCCGGCCCGCAGGACGTGCGGCCCGTCGAGCGCGTATTCATCGGCAATCCAGATGTGTCGGAGGCCGTGTTTCGCCTGCTGAAGGCCGCGCGCGAAGGCAAGCGGCAGCAGGAGGAGGTGCGCATCTCCGGCCATGACGGCAGCCAGGGGCGCTGGCTGCGGATGCGGGTGCGCCCGCTCGGCACGGGCAAGCGCGAGGCCAGATATGCGGTGTGGTCGATCGCCGACATCACCCGCGACCGCGAGCGCCAGGAGGACGTGTTCCAGGAGCTCCAGCACGCGATCGAATATCTCGATCATGCGCCGTGCGGCTTCTTCTCGGTCAATCCGGCCGGTGAGCTCGCTTACGTCAACGCGACGCTCGCCAACTGGCTCGACTATGATCTCGCCGAGATCGGCTCGGGCGGCCTCAAACTCACCGACATCGTCTCCGGCGATGGCGCCTCACTGCTGACCTCCATCGTGGCGGTGCCGGGCGAAGTGAAGACGGAAGTCTTCGACATCGACCTGCGCATGCGCACCGGCAGGACCATGCCGGTGCGGCTCTATCACAAGCTGGCCTTCGGAGCCGACGGCACGCCGGGCCCGTCGCGCACCCTCGTGATCAGCCGTGCCCGCGACGAGCGCAGCGATCCCGACCGCGCCGCCGAGGTGCGCTTCATGCGCTTCTTCGACCACACGCCGATGGCGATCGCCACCGTTGATCGCGGCGGCAATGTGGTGCGGGCGAATGCGCGTTACGCCAAGCTGGCGCAGGGCCTCGGCCTCGACAGCGCCAGCAGATCGATCTTCCGCGCGATCAATTCGCGCGACCGGAACCTGCTGATCGCGGCAATCAACCAAGCCGCCGAAGGGAAGGGCGACATCGCGCCGGTCGAGGTGGCGCTGGAGGGAACGAAGGAGCGCTGGGGGCAGTTCTTCGTTACTCCGGTCGACGAGGGCGAGAACGACGCCGAGGCCGCGATCGTGCACATGCTCGAGACCACCGAGCGGCGTGCGCTGGAGAACCAGATCAACCAGTCGCAGAAGATGGAGACGGTCGGCCAGCTCGCCGGCGGCATCGCCCACGACTTCAACAACGTGCTGTCCGCCATCATGATGGCGAACGACTTCCTGTTGAACGCGCACAAGCCGACCGATCCGTCGTTCCAGGACATCATGCAGATCAAGCAGAACGCCACGCGGGCTGCGACCCTGGTGCGGCAGCTGCTCGCGTTCTCCCGCCGGCAGACGCTGCGGCCGCAGGTGCTCGATCTCGGCGATGCGCTCTCCGATCTCACCATGCTGCTCCGCAGATTGATCGGCGAGAAGGTGAAGCTCGATCTCGTCCACGGCCGCGACCTCTGGCCGGTCAAGGTCGACGTCTCCCAATTCGAACAGGTCATCGTCAATCTCGCCGTGAACGCGCGCGATGCGATGCCCGACGGCGGCAAGCTGATCATCCGCACTGCCAACGTCGCCACGGACGAAGCGGGCAAGCTCGCCTATAAGGGCATGCCGGCGGCGGACTATGTGCGGATTGAGGTCGCCGACACCGGCACCGGCATCCCCGCCGACATCCGTGACAAGATCTTTGAGCCGTTCTTCTCGACCAAGGAAGTCGGCAAGGGCACTGGCCTCGGGCTGTCCACGGTCTACGGCATCGTCAAGCAGACCGGCGGCTTCATCTACGTGGATTCCGAGCCGGGCAAGGGCACTTCGTTCCACATTTTCCTGCCGCGGCATCATGTCGAACCCGAAGTGCAGGTCGAGACGCCGGTGACCGGAACGGCCGCCGTCGCCCAGACGAACGGCGCGGCCAAGGAAGCGCCCGCGGCCGAAGCAAAGCCGCGCACCGATCTCACGGGGCAGGGCACCATCCTGCTCGTCGAGGACGAGGAGGGCCTGCGCGCACTCAACGCGCGCGGCCTGCGCTCGCGCGGCTACACGGTGGTCGAGGCCGAGAACGGCGTCGAGGCCATGGAGGTGCTGGACGAGCAGAGCGGCGCGATCGATCTCGTCGTCTCCGACGTCGTGATGCCGGAGATGGATGGTCCGACGCTGCTGAAGGCGATGCGGGAGAAGAACCCCGACATCAAGTTCATCTTCGTCTCCGGCTATGCCGAGGATGCCTTCGAGAAGAGCCTGCCCGAAGGCCAGCAGTTCGACTTCCTGCCAAAACCGTTCACGCTGAGCCAGCTCGTCGCCGCCGTGAAGGAGACGATGAAGGCTGTGTGAGGGCGTCCCGTCAGGTTGGGACAGACGGACCGCAATCCCCCCCGTCGTCCTGGCGAACGCCAGGACCCATACCGCGTGATCTATCGATAGAACTCCGGGGCGAGTACCGTCCGCCTGACCAAACCCTGGGGTAATGGGTCCTGGCTTTCGCCAGGACGACCTCAGGGAGGCGAGGTGCTTCCAAAAGCCGTCATTTGCGAAATTAGGATTGGCATCGGTGCCTGCTCGCAAATGATAGGTAATTCCGCACCGGCCCGCGACTGAGGGCCGCAGCCGAAGGTTTCGAAACCGGCTTCACTTTTCGGTTCCACTGACCATCTTAATGGCACTTCCCCATGCCGGGGATTTGGGAAACGCACATGAATTTCTCGTTACGTAGCCGGCGTCTCGTGAAGACGATGGCCGTCGTGCTGGCGCTGGCGCTGCCGACCGCGCTCGCGATCACCTCCGCCGATGCCCGCGTCGGTGGCGGCTTCTCGTCGGGCTCGCGCGGTTCGCGGACCTTCTCCGCGCCGCCGTCGACCTCGACCGCCCCGGGCACGGCCACACCCTTCAACCGCACCTATAGTCAGCCGGGCGCGAACTCGACCGCGCCGATGGGCGGCGGCATGTTCAACCGCCCGGGCGGCAGCATGCTGCGCGGGCTCGCCGCCGGCTTCATCGGCGCCGGCCTGTTCGGCCTGTTGTTCGGCGGCGGCCTGTTCGGTGGGCTGGGCGGCCTGTCGTCGATCCTCGGCCTGATCATCCAGATCGTGCTGGTGGTGTTCCTGGTGCGGATGGCGATGTCCTGGTGGCAGCGTCGTCACGCGTCGCAGGCGGCCTATGCCGGCGCCGGCGCGGGCAGCGGACCGCAGCCGAGCTATCGCAGTGGACTTGGTTTCGGGCTCGGCGCCAATAACGCGCCGCTCGAGATCCAGCCGGCCGACTATGAGGCCTTCGAGCGCCTGCTCGGGGATATCCAGACCGCATGGTCGAACGAGGATGTCGCCAAACTGCATACGCTCGCGACGCCGGAGATGGTCGCCTATTTCGAGAAGGATCTGGCTGAGAACCGCGCCCGCAACGTCGTCAACAAGGTCTCCAACGTGAGACTGCTGCAGGGCGACCTGTCGGAAGCATGGCGCGAGGACGTGACCGACTATGCCACCGTCGCAATGCGCTTCGCGCTGACTGACAAGACGGTCGATCGCAACACCGGCGCGATCGTCGCCGGCAGCGAGCAGCCGAGCGAAGTCACTGAGGTCTGGACCTTCGCGCGCCGGCCCGGCAGCAACTGGGAACTGTCGGCAATCCAGCAGACCAACTGATCGCCAGCCAATGAGGAACAAGGGCGTCGTGCCGCGGCACGGCGCCTTTTTTGTTTGGGTGCTTCACGTCGGGGCGGCGGAATAATGCGGCACGCCTCGGGTTCAAGTCAGGCGGCGGCCAAAATACAATCATAACTGGAGGAAGCGATGACCCGTTTCGTGAGACCGACGACATTCCCCAGCCTCGCGTTTGCCGTGGCTGCGGCAACCTTGCTTGCGGCGCCGTCTGCGCTGGCGCAATCGGCCGACATAACCTTCTTCGTCACCTCCAGCGGTCCCGGCAAGGGCGCTGATCTCGGCGGCCTCGATGGCGCCGACGCGCAATGCCAGAAGCTCGCGCAGGCCGCCGGCGCCAGCACCAAGACCTGGCACGCGTATCTCTCGACACAGGCTGCCGACGGCAAGCCGGCGGTCAACGCGCGTGACCGCATCGGCAAGGGGCCGTGGCAGAATGCGAAGGGCGTCGTGATCGCCAAGGACGTTGCTGATCTGCACAGCCCCGCCAATAATCTCACCAAGCAGACCGCGCTGAGCGAGAAAGGCGAGGGGATCAATGGTGTTGGTGACCAGCCGAACCGGCATGATGTCCTCACGGGATCGCAACCCGACGGCACCGCGTTCGCCGGTGCAGACGATCGCACCTGCAAGAACTGGACGTCGAGCACGCAAGGTGCCGCGATGGTTGGCCATCTCGACCGCCGTGGCCTGCGCGACGACGAGCCCTCGAAATCCTGGAACAGCTCGCATCCCTCGCGAGGACCGGAAGGCGGCTGTTCGCAGGCCGACCTGAAGAGCACCGGCGGCGACGGGCTGCTCTACTGCTTCGCGGTGAACTGACCGAAGGTCATTCCGGAGCGATGCGAAGCATCGAACCCGAATGCGCAATTGCGCATTGTGGGATCTCGAGATTCCGGGTTCGGTCCTTTCGAACCGACCCGGAATGACGGAGTTTGGGTCGCGTGCTACGTTCGCATCGGAATTGTCACGGGACCTCCTCATGAAATACGAGCTCTATTACTGGCCCGAGATCCAGGGCCGCGGCGAATATGTGCGGCTGGCGCTGGAGGAGGCGAAAGCGGCCTATGTCGACGTCGCGCGGGGCCCTCGCGGCACTGCTGCGATGATGAAGATGATGAAGGCGCATAGCGGCATGCCGCCCTTTGCGCCGCCGTTCCTCAAAGCCGGCAAGCTCGTCATCGGCCAGACCGCCAACATCCTGCTTTATTTGGGCGGCCGCCATGGCCTCGCGCCAAAGACCGAGGCCGGCAAATTGTGGGTTCATCAGCTCCAGCTCACGATCGCCGACTTCGTGCTGGAGATTCACGACACCCATCATCCGCTCGGGCCGTCGCTCTACTACGAGGACGCGCGGCCGGCTGCGAAGAAGCGTACGGCCGGGTTCTGGAAGGAGCGCGTGCCGAAATATCTCGGCTATTTCGAGGAGCTGCTCGATGCCAATGGCGGCGTCTACGTCACCGGCCGCAGACTGACCTATGTCGATCTCTCGCTGTTCCAGATCGTCGACGGCCTGCGCTACGCGTTTCCAAAGCGCATGCGCGCCTTCGAGGAGGAGATCCCCGGCCTCGTCGCTCTGCGCGAGCGCGTCGCGGTGCGGCCGAACATCAAGGCCTATCTCGCCAGCGAGCGCCGGATAGCCTTCAACGAGCAGGGCATCTTCCGCCGCTACAGGGAGCTCGACGCGTAAGCTACCAGACGCCCGGCAGCAGCCGAGGGCGCACGCGCAGCGCATAGTCGGCATAGCCCGGCAGGCCCTCGGTCAAGGTGCGCTCCTCGATGCGGATGCGGATCGCAAACAAGACGAGGAACAGCGGCGCCATCGCGACGCCCCACCATGAGCCGACCAGCAGCGGCACGCCAAGGAAGAACAGCACCATGCCGCTGTACATGGGATGTCGCACATAGGCGTAGGGTCCGGTCGAAACCACGTGCTGCGCGCGCTTCGTTTGCAGCTTCACCACGGGTGCGGCGAACGAGTTCTCGCGAAACACCCATAGCGTGAAGGCGGTTGAGGCGAGGTACAGCGCGAAGCCGAGCACCTGCAAGGCAAGCGGCATTTCGGAGACGCGATAGCGCCGTTCCAGCCCCATCGCGACCAGCCAGATCAACATGACCACGATGAATACGGCCATGAAGGCCTTGTCGGCGGCCGGCTGATCCTTCTGGATGACGGGTCCAAGACGTTCGGCGAGCAGCGCCGGGTCGAGCCGGTATAGCCACCAGCCGCAGAGCGGGCCGAGCAGGGCGGAGGTGATCAGCATCACCCATGCACCCGGCCAATCGAGCGTGCCGGCGCCGGCAAACAGCAGCGCGCCCATCGCGATGACGACGATCGAGTTCTGCAAGAGCAGTCTTGCGATCATGCGCGTTTCCCTGCAATTCGCACATGATGCTATCGCCGCTATCTGGCAAAGATGCGGCCTGAAGGGATCGAGAGCCGGGGTCAGGCGTACTGATCGATCCGCGTGCCCTGGCCCGGCGGCAGCGGCGGAGCCGGCGGCGGCTGATAACTGGAATCGGAATCGTTGGTCTTGGTCTGGTCGTCCTGTTGCTTGGTCGTGTCGTAGTTCGGCACCACGATCGCGATCGACGGCGGCGCAACGCTGGAAACACTCATCACGCAAATCCTCACAGATTGAAACACGCGAACATGACCCGCGGGAGCCGAAGCTTCCGTGAAGCAGATCGTTAAAATGCGAGGGATTTTTGGGAGCGGAAGGCTGAGGACGGTGGCTTTTGTCACCGCAATTGAGAGTGCCTCAGCAAGAGCACCGCTCTCTCCACGTCATTGCGAGCCGACGTTCGCGCGTAGCGCGGCGCGATGACAGGAAGCAATCCAGATCTTTCCGCCGGAGATAGTCTGGATTGATTCGCTGCGCTCGGCAATGGCGGAGTATGTGACAGGCGGCTTCGCGACAGGTATTCATCGCGCCCGCGGTCACCAGCGCGAAGCGCCCCGTCTATTCGTCCTTCGGCCGCGTGATCGCGATCGCGGCTTCGCTTTTGGTGCGCGTGCACTCCATGTTCAGCCGCTTGTAGCGCATCGATACCTTGTCGCCGCGCAAGATGCCCATGCGCTTCAGGCAGCGCGACGCACCGGTCGCGGTGTCGTCCTTCGGCAGCGTGAAGATGATCGCCGCCGCCGAGGCGATCAGATCATAGAACTGCGGCGTCGGCCGACGATCGCCCTTGGCATAGAGCTCGTTGGAATAGGTCTGCCCCTGCGCGCGACAGCCGAGCGACAATTCCTTCGCCGCCGGGTGGGTGAGATAGATGATGTTGGCCGCCTTGAAGTTGACCTTCAGCCCGTCAATGCCACTGCCGAGCTGTTTCGCAATATCGTCGCACTGGTCCGCACGCGCAGGCGAGGCGAGAGCGACAAGGCCGGTGATTGCGGCGGCGGCCAGAATCGCGCCGCGAACGTCGAATTTGAAAATCATGATGAAAAGCCCCTTCGGCGCTATAAAAGCGTCGCAGCGCGCGAAGCGCAAGGGTCGCGTTGGCGGTTGTGCGGGCCCAAGGCTCCGGTTCTTCAGAACCCGTAGATCGCCACGCCCACCGCAAAGGCAACCAACATCAACATGTTGAACAGCGTCGGTGCGCTGACGAGCAGCGTGGCGAGAGCAAGGCGCTGATTGCGGAGCGCGCAGGCGATGGCGCAGGCGGCCATCAGCGGGAAGGCGATGAACTGGGCCGGGGTCTGGAAGGCGCTGATGCCGGCGAAATCGAAGCCGTGCAGCACCACCGAAGGCATGTCGTGCAGCCAGGTCGTCACGATGATGGCGGCAAGCGCGAGAATTGCGCCACGCAGCCGTCCCATGGCCGCGCAGGCGAGCGCCATTAGCGCCAGCACGGGATGCGTGGCGATGTGCGCCTTGATCAGGAAACCGCCGAGACCCGGGCCCGGGATCTCCGACATGTCGCCAAACAGCGTCGAGACGTTGGATAGCCCGTCAAAAGCCTCCAGCACCGCGACGGCGAGAAGGACCAGCAAAAGACCGAACGGGCGGCGTGTCGGCAGGGTCGGGACCGGCACGGTGTCAGGTGTGATCGCAGGGGCAGGCATTCGTCATTTCGATTGCTGGAGGGCGTCCGAGAACCTTCCCTTTGTAGGAAAAGGGCTTAGAAGGGTTCAAACCTTGGCGCCTTCGTCGTGCCCAGCCGATCTAACCCGAGACCAGACCATGAACGCTCCCACTGCCTTTCCCGACCAGTCCCAGCCCGTTCCGCCCTACAAGCACACCCCGCTGTTTCCGCTGGGCAAGGACGAGACGCCCTACAAGAAGGTTTCGAGTGAAGGCGTGCGGGTCGAGAAGGTCCTGGGCAAGGACATGCTGGTGGTGTCGCGCGAGGCGCTGCGGGCTCTGTCGGAGGCGGCTTTCGGCGAGATCAACCACTATCTGCGGCCGGGGCATTTGAAGCAGCTCCGCGCGATCCTGGAAGACGGCGAGGCCAGCCCGAACGATAAGTTCGTCGCGCTCGACTTCCTGAAGAACGCAAATATCGCGGCCGGCGGCGTGCTGCCGATGTGCCAGGACACCGGCACCGCGATCATCATGGGCAAGAAGGGCTGCAACGTCATCACCGACGGCGAGGACGAGGCGGCGCTGTCGGAAGGCGCGCGCGACGCGTACCTCCGCCGCAACCTTCGCTACTCGCAGGTCGCGCCGCTGTCGATGTACGAGGAGAAGAACACCGCCAACAACATGCCGGCGCAGTGCGAGATCTACGCCGAGGGCGACGACGCCTACAAATTCATGTTCATGGCGAAGGGCGGCGGCAGCGCCAACAAGAGTTTCCTGTTCCAGGCAACGCCCTCGGTCCTCACCAAGGACCGGCTGCTCGCCTTCCTCAAGGAGAAGGTGCTGACGCTGGGCACGGCCGCGTGCCCGCCCTACCACCTCGCGATCGTGATCGGCGGCACCTCCGCCGAGCTCTGCATGAAGACGGTGAAGCTCGCCTCCGCGCGCTATCTCGATGCGCTGCCGACCCACGGCTCGCCTGATGGCAACGCCTTCCGCGACGTCGAGATGGAGCAGGAAATCCACAAGATGACGCAGTCGCTCGGCGTCGGCGCGCAGTTCGGCGGCAAGTATTTCTGTCACGACGTGCGCGTGATCCGCATGCCGCGCCACGGCGCCTCGCTCCCGATCGGGCTTGGCGTGTCGTGCTCGGCCGACCGCCAGGTGCTAGGCAAGATCACCAAGGACGGCGTCTATCTCGAGGAGCTCGAGCACAATCCCGCGCAGTATCTGCCGCAGGTCGAACAGACGCTCGGCGGCGAGGTCGTGAAGATCGACCTCAACCAGCCCATGAAGGATATCCTGGCGACGTTCGCGAAATATCCGATCAAGACGCGGGTCTCGATGACCGGCACCATGATCGTCGCGCGCGACTCCGCGCACGCCAAGTTGCGCGAGCGGCTGGAAAAGGGCGAGCCGTTGCCGGATTACTTCAAGAACCATCCGGTCTATTACGCCGGCCCCGCGAAAACGCCCGAGGGCTACGCCTCTGGCGCGTTCGGTCCGACCACGGCGGGCCGGATGGATTCCTTCGTCGACCAGTTCCAGGCTGCCGGTGGCTCGATGGTGATGGTCGCCAAAGGCAACCGCGCGCCGGCCGTGCGCGAGGCCTGCAAGAAGTATGGCGGCTTCTATCTCGGCTCGATCGGCGGTGCGGCGGCGAACCTTGCCGAGCACTGCATCAAGAAGGTCGAGGTGCTCGAATATCCCGAACTCGGCATGGAGGCGATCTGGCGCATCGAAGTGGTCGATTTCCCGGCGTTCATCATCATCGACGACAAGGGCAACGACTTCTTCAAGGAGTTGAACCTCGGCTAGTGCGCATCCGCGTAAGAGTTCACAAGGAATCCTGATCAAGTCGCCACGCGTGCGGCCGCGCCGTCGGCCGGACGCGCGGCTTCGATTCGTTCGGCCAGACCATTTCTGCCCGAACCAACCAAGGCTATTCATCTCGTGTCATTCCCGACCACAAGTCCGCCGCTCGCTCGCGCTCTCGCCGAGCGCAACTACGACCGGCCGACCCCTGTTCAGATCGCCGTGCTTGCGGACGAAGCTGTTGACCGCGACCTGCTCGTTTCGGCGCAGACCGGCTCGGGCAAGACCATCGCTTACGGGCTCGCCATCGCAAGCAATCTGCTCGGCAGCCTGGAGCGCTTCGAGCGGGCTGCCGCACCGCTTGCCTTGATCGTCGCGCCTACGCGTGAGCTCGCCTTGCAGGTTCAGCGTGAGCTCGCATGGCTCTATGAACATGCGGATGGGCGCGTCGTCTCCTGCGTTGGCGGTATGGATCCGCGCCGCGAACAGCGCGAGCTTGCCGCCGGCGCTCACATAGTGGTCGGGACGCCCGGCCGATTGAGTGATCATTTGCGGCGCGGCCATCTCGACATCTCGGAATTGAAGACCGTCGTTCTCGACGAGGCCGACGAGATGCTCAATCTCGGTTTTCGCGAGGATATGGAATTCATCCTGGAGACGACGCCGGATACGCGCCGCACGTTGTTGTTCTCGGCGACCTTTCCACGCGGCATCGTTGCGCTGGCAAAGCAGTATCAGCAACGGGCGTTTCGGATCGAGGTCGCCGGCGACCAAGGCGGTCACGCCGATATCGAGTACCGCGCCATCCGCATCGCTCCTGGTGATGTCGAGCACGCGGTCGTCAACGTCTTGCGTTTCTGGGAGTCGCCGAGCGCACTTGTGTTTTGCAACACCAGAGACGCCGTCAGGCATTTGCAGGCGGCGCTGCTCGAGCGCGGTTTTTCCGTGGTCGCGCTCTCCGGCGAGTTGACGCAGAACGAGCGAACCCAGGCTCTGCAGGCGTTGCGGGATGGACGTTCCCGCGTCTGCGTGGCGACCGACGTGGCGGCGCGCGGCATCGACCTGCCGAGCCTCGACCTCGTCATTCACGCGGATCTGCCGAACGATGCGGAGGTCCTGCAGCATCGCTCGGGCCGCACCGGCCGTGCGGGCCGGAAGGGTGTCAGCGTCCTGCTGGTGCCGCCCGCACGAAGACGGCGTGCGGAACTGCTGCTGAATCTGTCGGGCACGGACGCCGTCTGGGGCACGGCGCCGCAGGCGGATGATATCCGCAAGCTTGATCACGAACGCATGCTGAAGGATGCCGTGTTCACCGAGGAGGCGACTTCCGACGACCTGATGCTGGCGCGGGTCTTGCTTGCCGAGCGGTCGCCTGAGGATATCGCTGCGGCGCTTGCGCGTCTTTACCGCGCGCGGCTTCCTGCGCCCGAAGACATTCTCGATCCCGGTGAGGCTAGCGGCCGGCCGCGCGACGGGCGCGGTCGAGAAAACGCGAGAATCTCGCGCGGCGATGACCGTCCTGCCGCGTCCCGGTCGAAGACGGGAAAATCATCGTCGCGGCACGGCATGGCGGAGGCCAGCGTATGGTTTCGCGCCGCCATCGGACGAAGAAAGAATGCGGAGGCGCGCTGGCTCTTGCCGATGATCTGCCGTCGCGGCGGCATCGACAAGCGCGACATCGGCGCCATCCGGATCATGGACACTACCACCGAGTTCGAGATTTCCCAGCGGGTCGCGGAATCCTTCGCCGTCAAGATCCGGCGTCCCGACAAGGAAGACAGCATACGCATCGAGCCGATGGCAGATGCTCCTCAAGGCCAGGTGTCCTCGGACAAGCGCACGCACGCGCCCCGGCGCGAGACCGACGACATCGAACACAGCGCTCGTCGCCGCGACGATTCCCGTGACCCGGCAACGCGCAAGCCACGCGCCGAGGGCGGATCGAAATTCGGCAGCGAGGCTGAATTCGGCAAGAAGAAACGCCGGAGCAAGCCCGGCCACGCCGGCCAACCGCACCAGGCAAGTGCATGGCCTGCGAAGGGTGCTCGTGGAAAGAAGACAAGGAAGGACCGTCGCGGCTGAGGCGTTGCCGAACAGAGGGCGAGCGCGCTTGCGCGCTACGCCGGTTGTTTGTCATCTGCACTGCTCCCCGTTGCTGTTGTTGCGACGGACAGAGCCGTCGCAACAAAGAGGCCGGAGAGCACGCAGGGGTGAGGGGGACGGCTAGGCCCGCGTGCCGGTGAAGGGAAAGCTGCCCATCGGGCCGATGCTGGCTTCGCCTGAGATGCTGTCGCCGGAAACCGTGCCGGAAAAAGCGAGCGTCAGTGGCATCGGATTGGTGATCGAGATCTTCCAGGCGACATCGTCGCCGTTGACGCTTCCGTCGAAGATTTCGCCGGACTCGCCTTCGGCGCCCTGCGTGCCCGTCAGCGCGCTGCCTGCGCTCTTCAGCGTGAGGGTCGTGTTGCGGTCGCCCATCGGGGTGCTCAAGACGATATTCCAGTTTCCGTCGACGGCCATTCCTGTCTCCCTAACCTCTCCCGGCGAACCGCGATGATCCGCGGTCTGTCCAGCGCCGAGCGTATAGCCCAACTCAAAGCGGCTGCCTAACGCTCTCTTCGCCGCAGTCAGGCGCGGGCAGCGGCGCGCAAGCGGCCGGTGATGACGATGCGGAAGATGACGTATTGGATGGCGAATGCCGCGATCTTGGCGCCCATGGCGACGACCGAGACGTAGAAGCCCCACAATTTGAGGTCGCCGGTCGCGGCGACTGCGATGGTGCCGGCGCCGAGCGCAAACATCAGCGCGGCCCAGGCATAGCCTGCCGCGGTGACATATTCCGGAATGACGTCGGTCACGCGTGCCGGCATATAGCGCAGCATCCAGCCGCGCTTGAGCATGATCGCGCCGATCGCAAAATGCGCGATCGAGGGTTTTGCCAGCACGAAGCGCGGATCCTGGGTGAGGATGGTGACAGTGCCGAGCACGATGACGAGCGCGAGCGATGCGTAGGTCATGTAGCCGAGCGAGTTGCCCTTGAAGCGGGCGTAGATCACCTGCGCGATCGCCCCTGCAACCGCCACAGACGTCGCGAGGATGATGTTGTCGGTGACGAGATAGATGACGAGGAAGACGATGGTCGAGAGGAAATCGGAAGCGAGGCGGGCGAATACGTCCTTCATCGTCGGTCCTGTCGGTTAGGAAAAGGGCAGTGCGCTGGCGGGTGTACCGTATTTGATCTTACGATACTCGGGATACCATTTCGTGAAATACATCGCGCTGTTACGGGCGGCAAACGCCACTGCGAGGCCCGACCAGATCGGCAGGCCCGGCACGTAGAGCAGCACGACGTTGGAGGCCATCATCAACAGCGCCGCCGCGGTCCATGCGGCGGTAATGATGTAGTTGGCGCGCAGGAAGCCTGGCATCGCCGCCGTCTCGGCGGGGACCTCTTCGAGGGCGTATTGCAGCGTGAACGGATGGCGAGCCAGCATCGAGCCGAGCGAGATCACGAAGATGCCGGCATCGACCGACAACTTCACCGCGAGCGTGCTCAGCCAGGGATTGAGCAGCGCGAGATAGATACCGATGCCGGCGAACAGGATCGCCGATCCGGCGGCGAGGATCTTCACCGAGCGGCGGCACGCAACGTCGATTGCGATGGTGGCAAGGCAGATCGCGGAGGCGGTGAACACGCTGACCTTTGCCGATGTCAGGAACATCAGAAAGCCAAAGGCGCCGTAGGGAGCGAGGATCAGGAAGATTGTCATGAGCCGCCTCGATCAGGGCTTATCTTTACACTGTAAAGATGAATACGTCAGGCCGGGAGCGAGGTCAAGCAAAATCTTTACAGTGTCAAAATGACGTGAATGACCTGTAAAAAATGAATTGTTGCAATGGCTTGTGCCGACGCTTCGTCGGCAAGGTCGCTCCAGGGTAGCCGAGACAGGACCGTCAAGGCACACGTGATCAACAGGCTGATGGTGATGACGATCCCGCCGACGCGGCCGATCTGAAACCGCAGCGAGTTCGGCGTGGCGGACATGCCGATCGGGTGCAGCAGCCGCGACACCAAGAGTGCGCCCATCAGGAGGTGAATGCGCAGTGCGGATGCGCCGGACATTTCAATCATGGCGACCATCAGTGTGATGATCGGCACATATTCCATGAAGTTGCCGTGGGCGCGGATCGCGCTGCGCAAGCTCGTGTTGCCGCCATCGCTGAAGGCGGCCTTGTTGCTCCGCCGCAGCCAGATCACCTGAAGCGCGAGGACGGCGTAGAGCAGGGCGAGGACCGCGAGATAGAACGCAGTGATGGCTGGCATGTGCATGTGAGGCTCCCTGCTGAAGCACAAACGATCGTCATTCCGGGGCGCGCCATCTGACGCGAGCGCGGAATCCATCGTGCCGCGTCACGCGCGCCCGGGCACGTCGCGGAGCCTGTCATCGGGCCGCGCGTCGCGCGGACCCGTGGCTCTGCCCCGAAGTGACAGCGGATGGGCTCTACGCCGCTCCCACCCAGTTGCCATGAAAACCGTCGGGCACCCGGTGGCCGAGCTGCACGAGCGCGATGGGGCCTGCCTCGACATCGGCGGCGCTGAACACGGCGAGATCGCTGCGGTTCTCGCGGGCGCGCCAGACCACGGCGAGCAGCCAGCCATCGCCTTCAGCGGCATCTCTGGCACGCTCGACGAACACCGGTTCGGAGATGCTGTCGCCGGCCGGCAGCAAGTAATGGCCGAGGCGTTTTCCGGCGCCGTCGACATGCACGATGCCGGACAGCGCGGTGAACATCGGCAGTCTTGGATTGGCGCAGGCGTACCAGCCGTGGTTGGTTTTCAATCCTGCGCGACGATCATCGATGCGCGGGAATTCGCCGGTGAGATCGTCGAGATAGGTCTGCTGGAAGCGGTCGGTATTGCCGTTGAGCTCGAAGGTCCAGCGGCAATGGCGCGCGAATGATTTGTCGGGATTGGTTGGCCTGCCGTCGGGATGCGGAAACAGCGGCGCCTCCTCGAACTGCATAACGTCGGCGACGATGCGGTTGCCGTCCTCCCAGGCGTTCATGACGTGGAAGACGTAGCAGGCTTCAGTGCGGAACCAGACGATGTCCTCAGGTTTGCCGCTGCGCTTCATCACGCCGACATAGGCGCCTTTCTCCGGCTCCCAGGCGTAGGGCGGCCGGCCCTTCATCGCGCGCTCCATGCTGCCGGTGATGGGCAGGATCGGAAACAGCACGTGGTTCTCGGTGACGATGAAGTCGTGCACCATGCTGGCATAAGGCGCCTCGAAACGCGTAAAGCGCGTCGCCTTGCCGCCTGCGTCGATCGCGCCGTAGGAGAGGGTGGGCGTGAGCGGGCCGCTCGCATTGTAGCCGAAGAACACCATTTCTCCGGTTGAGGGATCGATCTTCGGATGCGCAGTGAAGGGGCCGGCGACGCGGCCCTGGTAGTTGCAGTAGCCGCGCGTGGCGAGCGTGCCGGGCTCGATCTCGGTCGGCAGATGACCTTCTTCGAGCGCGAGCAGCTTGCCGGCGTGGAAGATGACGTTGGTGTTGGCGACGCCGCCGTCGGTCAGGTGCGCAGGCGCGTCCGGCAGCTTGCGGCCGAAGCCGCCGAACAGTGCCCGGCCGGCATCGTGTTCGGCCTGCCATTTCGGGGTGCGGACCCAGCGGTTGCGGTAGCTCGCGCGGCCGTTTTCGAGATGGAAGGCGTGCAGCATGCCGTCGCCGACGAACCAGTGCGCGCCGGGTGCGTCGAACTGGGGATTAGGGCCGTTGCGATAAAGCGTCCCGTTCAATTCGCGCGGTAACTCGCCGACAATTTTTGGGAATGGCGCGTCGGCTTCGAACGGGATTGGCGCGCGATTGGCCGGCACCTGGCTGAACACATCCTGCTGCAAGGCGTATCCTCCGTATCTTTACATCGTAAAGATACGCTAGTGCCACTTCGAGCTTCGGTCAAGCGAAATCTTTACACTGTCAAAATGACGTCATATAACGCCAGTCATGGCCAAGACCGAAACCATCCGCCGCGCTCGCCCCAGAAAATCGCCGTCATCCGCCGCGAAGGAGCGGCCGCGCCGGGTCGCGAGCGCGAAGGCCGAGACGCCCTATCATCATGGTGCGCTGCGCGAGGCGTTGCTGAAGGCTGCGGAAAGAGTGCTGGAACGCGACGGGCTCGCCGGGCTGACGCTGCGCGCGGTGGCGCGCGAGTCGGGCGTGTCGCATGCCGCGCCGACCCATCATTTCGGGGATCTCACCGGTCTCGTCAGCGAGCTCGCCGCGGTCGGCTTCCGCCAATTCAATGCGGCGATGGCTTTGGCCTGCGATGCCGCCAGGACGCCGCTGGAGCAGGCACTGGCGCGGCCCAAGGCCTATGTCGCCTATGCGCAGGCCCATCCCGGCATGTACGGCATCATGTTTCGCACCGAACGGCTCGATTATTCCAGGCCCTCGCTGCATGAGGCCGCACATGCCTCGTTCGCGGGGCTCGCCAACGCCATCGGCGCGATGCGGCAAGAGCGGATCAGCGGCGATACGCTGACACTCGACCAGGCCGCAGCCATCGCGCGTGCCTGGTCGATGGTGCACGGCTTCACCATGCTGCTGCTCGACGGCCGCCTCGAGGACATTCTGGGACGGTTGCCGAAGGGTACGACGGCCGAGCAGCTTCTGGAGGCGATCCTGAAGTCGGCGGCGCAGGGGAAGCTGCCGCCGTCCTGATCGGAGGGGACCGCAACCCTTGCCATCGTCGTGCGTTGACGCGCCATGACGAGAACATCGCGGGCTCCCTGGAAACGCGCCAACCCGCGCAAACGCGCGGGCAAGGCGGCGAAGCACCTTACGCCCACGCAAGAATCGGCGGCGAAGGCCCGTGCCCGGCGCGCCGGCCGCCGTTATCCCAACCTCGTAGACAACATGCGCATGGCAGCAAAGAAGACCTCCAAGAAGAAGTCTCCCAGGTCCTCGAAGACATCGGCCAAAAAGACGCGTAAGCACACGACGCGCAAGCGCGCTTCAGCCGAACGCGAGAAGGATCCGCGCGGCGGTTTGACGGCCGCGGGCCGCAAGGCCTTCGCAGGCAAGGAAGGCGCGCATTTGCGGCCCGGCGTCAACAAGCCGGAAGCGGAGATGACGCCGCAGGACATGCGGCGCAAGGGAAGCTGGGCCGTACGCTTCTACGGCCGCAAGAAGCTGCCGCCGCTTGTGGATGCCAAGGGCCATCCGACCCGGCACGCGCTCTCGGCCCATGCCTGGGGCGAGCCAGTGCCAGAAACCGTCGCGGCAGCACGGCGCATCGCGGCCAAGGGCGAGCGCCTGCTGGCTCGCTATCGCCGCGCGAAGAAGGCTTAGCGCCGCGCGAGTTCGATCGCGCGGCCGCTGGTGCCGATCACCTTCACCTCGTCCTTGCCGCAGGTGAAGTCGCGCGCATATTGGTCGGCCGCCTGGCGCGCCAGCTCGTTGGCGTTCGCATTGGCCTTCACGTCGACACAGGCGACATGGCAGACCGGCCCCGGCGGCAGCCGCGTCACCGCGAGCATCGCCTTGGTGTTCGGCCGTCCTTCCTTGTTGAGATCGGTGCCGTCGGCGATGCGCCAGCGCTGGATGATGGCGAATGGTTTTGTGCCCTCGGCGCGCCATTCTACCGTGTGTTCGGTGGAGTTGAACGGCTGGAACCACACCTGCGCCGCCGGCTCTTTGGCGGCAAGTGCGCGGTTGAGGCATGTGTATAAGAGACAGGTGTAGGTACTGCCGAAGGATTGGGCGCCGGCCTGATCAAGCGCGACGCTGGCGAGCAGCGCAATCAGGCAGCCAAGTGTGACATGCTTCATGACGAAGCCCTCATGCCGCGGAACTCACCTCATTCAGACGTGTTCATTGTGGGGAAGGTTCAAACCGGGCCTCGAGACACCTGACATGGCCGCGGAATCGTTCTAGAAGAGCGCCTTCGCCTCGTCCCGCGTTGTCACTTATTTCGATCATGCCAGCCATCTTGTCGAACAAACCCTATCGCGTCGGCCGCTCCAAGACCGGACTTGGCCTCTTCGCCACCAAACCGATCAAGAAGGGTACCCGGATCATCCGTTATTTCGGACCGATCCTGGACTCGCGGATTCCTGAGCATGACGACATCGAGAACAAATACCTGTTCGAGCTCAACAACCGCTGGACCATCGATGGCTCGGTGCGCAAGAACGTCGCCCGGTACATCAACCATTCGTGCCGGCCGAACGCAGAATCCGACGTGCGCCCGCGCAAGCGCAAGGTCTTCATCCGCGCCATCAAGAACATCGAGGCTGGCGACGAGATCAACTACGACTACGGCACCGACTATTTCAAAGCCTATCTCAAGCCGATCGGCTGCAAGTGCGCCTCCTGCGAGAAGAAGCGCAAGAAGCTCCGCGCCGAGGCGCGGGCCGAACGGGCCAAGGTGAAGGCGCGCGCCGAGCGCAAGGCACAGAAGGCGGGCGCGAAAAAGAAGAAGCTCAACGGCAAGCACGCCAACGGCAAGGCCAACGGGCGCGCGCGGGCCTAAGGCGCCTTCGCGAGCGCAATCGTACTCCAACGGACGCCTGCGCTCCGGTTCGCCGCTTGGACCGAATCCGATCGCACGTTGAGCACCGAGCGCAGACCGTAAGGTCCTGCGAGCTCGATCGTCTCCTCAGGAGATACCTCAAACATTCGCCGCCCCGGCGGTATCGGGCCGTGGCGCAGCTTCATGATGACGAGGCCGCCGGTCGCAGTCAGGGACGCAACGTTCGGCATGGCGCGCCCGCGCTGGTTTTCGTCGAGATGCATCCAGACCGCGGTGAGCATGACCAGGTCGAAGGTCTCGTTGCGACTCCGCAAGTCCGAGAGATCGGGCAGGCTGTCGTTCACCCATTCGATGGCAGGCCGGGAGTGCCGCGCAATGGCACCTACCCGCAATGCATCAGTCGGTTCGACAGCGACGACGCGATGGCCCATTTCGGCAAACCAGGCCGCATCGCGTCCGCTGCCGGAGCCGATATCGGCCACCCGAGACGGGGTCTTGGGTAGGAGATGCAGCACCGCGCGATGCACATCGGCAGGCGGGATGGTCTCATATCGCGCGAAGAGTTCAGATGTCTCCTGCGCATAGCCTTCCGTGCCGCTGACTGGCTCTGACATTTATACGCCATCCCTCGAATCCAAGCGATTGTTGGCATCGCGGGCGAAGCGAAGCAATGCGGATCACGACATTCCGGGTCTGGCGCTGACGCGCTAGCCCGGAATGACTAGCTTGAGCGAGGTCAGGCCACGACCGCGCTGCCACTCTTGCGCAGTCCAACATACTGCAACTCCGCGAACACGCCGGTCGCGATCGCCTGGGCCACGACCATGAGTTCGCCGGCGAGGTTCGGTGACACCGCGCCGGAGAACAGCAGCGCGATGCTCGCAGCCGTCCAGGCGGCGTTGCCGACCACGACGAGGGTGACGAGGGCTTTCGGCACTGAGCTGCGCGAAGCGAGCCATCCGACAAACGCGGCATAGACGATCAGGAACAGGCCGGTTTCCCGCAGCAGTGCCTCGGGCAGATTGAAGAGCGAGGCGACGGCGCTCGCGTCGAAGGTCAGGCCGACTGCTGAGATGCCGCTGAAGATTGCGTCAGCGAAGAGGGCACGGCGCAGGAAGCTGGATGCATGGATCATGGTCGTTCTCCTTCTATGGGCTTCGGGGTGAAGATCAGCGCAGGCCGCGCCAGAAGGCGCGAATGATGCGTGCGAGGCGGAACGGGCAGAGGCTTTTTCCGACGCTGTGCTCGAAGGCCAGCACCTGTGCGATGACGAAGTCGCCGGTCGAGTGCACCAGCGGTTCTGGCATGTTGAGGCTGCGCGCGAGCAGGCGGGTGGCAAACTTCACCGCCCAGGGCAGCAGGGTGTCGGCAACGGTCCGGTAGAGAAGCAGCGCGATCATGGTCATCTCCTGCTGCTGGAGAAGATGAGCCATGGCCCTGCCCAATTCGATTACCTCGGGGGTAAGAAGGACGCCTGTTCTGGACAGTTCTCTATGTGCGACATTGTCGCGCAGGACGTGGTTCGTCGCCTCAGGCTAATTGGGATGCGTTCGCGCTTAAGATTACTAGCTTGAGGGCATGGCGATGAGGGTGAGGGCGCCTATCGTCGTTTGCCATGCCGCCGGCGACTTACGCGTCCGGAGGCGCGATGCCTACGCCTGCGTCCTCGCCGGCTACGGCGTCTGTTCTTGCGCGATTCCCGCGATTCTACGGATATCGGCGATCTATTTATCTTATTGCGGCATAATCTAATTGAATTGCTCGTGACATAAATTTAAGGCGATGCTTGCTGCGGAGCCAAAAAAGAACTTGGCGGATGCTGACTCAGAATCCGACCGGCTCAAACAATCATGATAATGGCGCGGAAATTGCTGATGTCTCGTGCGGGCGAGTGGTCGCGAACATGAGACAGAGGGCGTTGAGAGAGCGGTCGAACGAACACCGCGGGGAAGCATGGACGGCGATTGGCGGCTGCAGGCATCCTTGAGCGACACGAGCGATGACCTCGTATGCGTACGAAATCGTGCCGCTGCGTTTCTCGAGGAATTTTCGACTTCCGATTCCAAGGAGAAGGAGCATTGGCTTCTACATTGGATGACGGTTGGTGATCAGTATCGCGCATCGGCCGAACTCGCAGTCAAGGACAACCTGCCGGATACGGCCAGTGAATTCTGGCTTTGCGCCCTGACTGCGTTTGAAGTGGCGAGACAACTGGCTTGTCCGGAGAATTCATCGGGTGTCGTACTTGCGGACAGGATCGAGGGGAGTTTCAGAAGCCTCGAATCTTGTGCGCCTGATCGGGTGCAACGAGTAGAGATCGAGTTTTTCGAGCGAGTGCTTCTTGCGGGGTATTTTCTGCCGGCGGCGCGCCGCGAACGACCCGCACCTGCGGTCATTTTCATTAGCGACGAGGAGTCTTCGGCCGAATCGATTGCGAGCCGGCTATTGCCTGCAGTCAACGATCGCAATATGTCGGTTCTCGTTGTGAGCGGAGACGATGCTTCAAAACATCGTCTGTTTAAGCCCGAAGCCTTCTTGGCGAGTTGGCTGAATCATTTGGAATGCCGAGCGGATGTTGATGCCGGCCGAATTGCTGTCAGCGGCGAGAGAATGGCCGCCGGCTATGCGGCGCGCATCGCCGTATGCGACCGCAGGATAGTGGCCGCCGTGTGCGACGGCGGCCTTTGGGCCTCGCTCCGACATCGAGCGAGCGTGGGCTGGATGACGGGAATTTGGGATCCGGCCTGCGATCGCACGCGAGCGTCAAGTCTCGAGTTGGTCCGCCGAATGCGGTGCCCGGTCTTGATCGTTGCCGGCGGCCGAGCGCTGTTCGACCAGCAGAACGCTCTTGAACTGCAGGCCGACTGCAAGCTCGCTGGATTGGACTGTTCCGTTGCAATATCTCAAGCCTCCACCGAGGTTGAAAATTTCGTTGCAAAGGACGACGTCGTTCTCGACTGGCTCGGGGAGAAGCTCCGGTCACGCGGTAGCTTGAGTCAATAAACTAACCTGCAGCAGCCGCTCATCGAAAGGCTGCCTGCTCTGCAGCTCCAAAGCTGGCCCTCCAAAGCTGGTCAATGCGTTGATCCCATGATCACGAGATATCTATGGCCAGCAATCGCGACGCCAACCGCGCATTCTTCGCAATCCTCGTCAGCGCGGCGTTCAGGTCCGCCAAGGATTTCTCGTCGAACTCGTTGAACATTGTCGAGTTTAGAGCCAGCTTCCTCTTGGCGAGCTTTGCAATTTCAGCTTTTGCCTTGGCGGTAAGAGACATCAACACATAACGTGCGTCGTCCGCACGAGGTGCCCGCGACAGGAGTCCGTCCTTCTCGAGACTCTTCGTCTGGTTGGTGACGAATGCCGGATGAATCCGCAACTTGTTCGCGACCTCGATTCCTGCGACGCCCTGTCCCTCATCCAACTCTTCGATGGCCATCAAAATCAGCCATTGCGGTTCCGTGATGCCGAGGAGTTCGGCCCAGCTCTTATGGATTTCCTCCAATTGAGAGTGGATCTCGACCACATTCCAAATGAAATCGTTGATTGCTCGGTCGAGGTTTTTCTCGATCATTTTTGAGTTCCGGCGAGGTTGAAGGCACCAGGGGCCTTTCGGCTACTCTACGGTTATCTCTAATGATTTTGTTCTCAGATATTCGTTATCCACGGAGGCAATCTGCTCAATTTTTGCCACCACATGACAGCAAGCATCGGCTCAAAAACAGGCTTGCAAATATCAATTGATTAAAATAATCATCTTGAGTGTTTAGGAGCAGTTCGAACTCTTTCAACGAAGGGTTCTGATACACCACTCGCTAAACCTCCAAGGAAACCCTCGGGATGCCCCCCGAGGGTTTTTTGTTGCCTTTTCCCGCTGAAATTGCCCAAGAACCCGACAGATTCGGTGGTGTTGCGCTCATACAACAGGTCGCGGCGAACGATCGCTTGATGAAAACAATCAATTGAGATGATTGTTTTGTTAAACTATATCGAATTTAGCGACGGAGGGGGGCACCTCAAAGTCGTTTCCGCAGCCGGAACCTGGATGCGGACTTGGGGAATTGAGGGGCCGGAGGTCGCGTCTTTGGATCGCGTCCAAGTCGCCCAACACCAACTTGGAGGTAAGCAAATGAAATTGACGAAGAGCCTTATGCTCGGCTCGGCGGCGGCTCTGATCGCCGTTGGCGGAGCACAGGCAGCCGATCTTCCCGTGAAGGCCAAGGCGGTCGAATACGTGAAGATCTGCTCGCTGTACGGCGCAGGCTTCTACTACATGCCGGGCACCGACACCTGCATCAAGTTCGGCGGCTATGTTCGTGCCGACACGTCGGTTGGCGCGGGCGACTATTCCTTCCAGCAGGGCGCGAACCAGGGTTCGAACAACCGTCTGACCAACTACTGGTTCAGCCGCGCTCGTATGGACCTCACCGTCGATACCCGCACGGCGACCGAGTACGGCGTTGTGCGCACCTACGCGGACATGGTCTTCACCTGGACGAGCAATGCCGTGACCGGCAGCAACCCGTCGGCGCAAGGGACCTTTGACGGTTCCGCTTCGCTCGGCCTCTACCATGCGTTCATCCAGTTCGCCGGCTTCACCTTCGGCCGCACGGTCTCGATCTTCGACACTCCGTGGCAGAGCTATCCGGCTGGCGGTCCCGATACCATTCCGGGCGGCAGCAACAACGTCACCGGCGTGAACCAGGTTGCCTATACGGCTGACTTCGGTCAGGGCATCACCGGCTCGGTGGCCTTGCAGGATATGACGACGGCGGCAGGTGGCCAGTCGAACCTCTGGAACGTCTCGTCGGGTACCGCCGCTCAGTTCGTGACGGGCGTCTACGGTGCCAACGATTGGGGTGGCACGCGTTCTCCCGACATCGTCGGTGCGATCCGTGTCGACCAGGCCTGGGGTCTGGCCCAGATCTCGGTTGCCGCGCATGACATCCATTCCGCTTACTACGGCACCACGGAAGTCTCCGGTCACCCGGCTGACAAGTGGGGCTGGGCGGTTCAGGGTGCCTTGTCGATCAAGAACATCCCGACCGGACCCGGCGACAGCATCAACCTGCAGGCCGTCTACACGGATGGTGCGAGCCGCTACAACTTCCAGAGCCTGTTCCCGCAGAGCTTCTTCATGTTCAGCGGCACCGGCCTGGCCGGCGCCTACCAGAGCACTGGTTTCGCTGGCATTGCTGATGGCGTCTTCGGCACCGGCACCGGCATCGATACCGTCAAGACCTGGGGCTTCCGCGGTGGCTACACCCACAACTGGAGCCCGACCTGGGCGAGCGGCATCTACGGTGGCTATGGCCAGCTGAGGTACGGCGATACGGGCAAGGCCCTGATCTGCACCAACTTCGCTGCGATCGCCGTGGCCGGTTCGACCTGTAATCCGGACTTCAACTTCGCGGTTATCGGTGTCAACACCGTGTGGACCCCGGTCAAGAACCTGGCGTTCACCGCGGACGTGAACTGGACGCATCTGGACCAGAAGTATACCGGCGCGATCAACAGCCCGGGCATCACTTCCGCTGCCAAGCCGGCAGCCGTGTATGAGCTGAAGGACCAGAACTCGGTCAGCATGCTCCTCCGCGCCCAGCGCAACTTCTAAGATCGATCTCTCGACCGATCAGAGAACCCCGGCGGGCAACCGCCGGGGTTTTTCTTTTGGACAAAGCGCCAGGTGAGCCCTTGCAAATCAGGTAGCGGTCCGAACGGCGGTCTGACCCAGGGATGTGCTCGCGAAATTCGATTACCCCGGAGGTAATGGAAGGGCCGAAATCCGCATGCTACGTTTTTGACCATGAACGCACATGCAGCAGCGGCGCGAGCCGAGAGCGCCCAGCCCGTCCATATTGGCGATCACTTGCGCGAATGGCGGCAGCGCCGCCGCATGAGCCAGCTCGATCTCGCGGGCGAAGCGGAGATCTCGGCGCGCCATTTGAGCTTCGTCGAGACCGGCCGCGCCACGCCCTCGCGCGAGATGGTGTTGAAGCTTGCCGAGCGGCTCGATGTTCCCTTGCGCGAACGCAACGTGCTCCTGGTTTCGGCCGGGTACGCGCCGGCCTTTCCGCAGCGTGCGCTGGAGGATCCGGCCTTGAAGTCAGCCCGCCAGGCGATCGACCTCGTTCTCAAAGCGCATGAGCCCAACCCGGCACTCGCCTATGACCGGCACTGGAATCTGGTCTCCGCGAATCGCATGGTGGCACCGCTGCTCGATGGCATCCCGCAGCGGCTGCTCGGCCAGCCCTTCAACGTGCTGCGACTCGCCTTCCATCCCGAGGCGCTGGCGCCGCGCACCGTTAATCTCGCCGAATGGTGCGGGCATCTGCTCGAGCGGCTGCACCGGCAATGCGAGGCGACCGCCGATCCTGAATTGATCAAGCTCTACAATGATCTGAAGAGCTATCCGATTCCCGCGCGCTCGGCGCCGCTCTCGCACGACAATGTCGCGATTCCCTTCAAGCTGCGGCATGAGGGCGAGATACTAAGTTTCTTTTCTACCACCATGGTGTTCGGCACGCCCGTCGACATCACGCTGTCGGAATTGGCGCTGGAGACGTTCTTTCCGGCGGATGAGCGCACGGCGGAGCGGCTGAAGCAGATGGCGGCAAAGATGGGCTAGCGCCCTTGCCTGGGGGCTCGTTCGGCTTATCTTCCGGCGGAACCAAAGGTCCGCCCGAAGGAGATTGCCATGAGCTCACCCAATACGAGCACGCTCAAGCCGCTTCAGATCGACATCGTCTCCGACGTGGTGTGCCCCTGGTGCTATATCGGCAAGCGCCGAATCGAGAATGCGCTCGCGCTGGTGCCGGACGTGCCGGTCGAGCTCAACTTCCGGCCGTTCTTCCTCAATCCCTGGGTGCCGCGCGAGGGCATCAGCCGCGAGGCCTATCTGACCAAGAAGTTCGGCTCGGTCGAGGCCTATAAGGGAATCGCCGGTCGGGTCGTCGCGGCCGCGGGCGAGGAGGGGCTGACCTATCGGCCTGATCTCGTGCAGCGCCAGCCCAACACCATCGACTGCCACCGCCTGATCCACTGGGCGGAAGCTTCCGGCAAGGCACCCGAGATGAAGCAGCGGTTGATGGAGCTCTATTTCCGTGACGGCGGCGATCTCACCGATGTGAACGTGCTCGTGCAGGCGGCGGCCGATGTCGGGCTCAATGGTGACGACGTGCGACGGCGGCTTGCCACCGACGAGGACGTCGCCCTGATCTCGGCCCAGGCGCAGGACGCCGCCGAGAAGGGCATCTCTGGCGTGCCGACCTATGTCTTCGCGCAGAAATACGCCGTCTCTGGCGCGCAGGACCCGAACCTGCTCGCCCGCGCCATCCGCCAGGTGTCGGAGGAGATCAACGCGCAGGCGGCGGAGTAGGTACTCTACTTGCGGAGCAGCCGAAGCGTTTGCCGCGCGGTGTCCAGCGCGGCATTGCGCGCGACGAGCGTCGCGTGGATCAGCGCCACCACCGGATCGTTCCTCCACAACGGAATCAGCATATCGCCAATGGCAAAGCGGCTGCGCCAGATCGGATTGATCATGGGGTGATCGGCGCTGGCGGTGGAATCGGCGCTCGCGACCGCAGGATCGGCGCAGAGGTGGCGGGTCAGCTCGAGCGTGAGCTGTACACCCGGCGAATATTTCGCAAAGCGCTCATCGATGCCGAGCTTGAAGAAGAAGGCGCGATCCTGATGGCGCAGCACGATGCCGGCGGCAACCGGCGCTCTTCCAGCGCGCAGGCTGATGACCTCGCATTGACCGGTTTCGGCGAGCGCGAGCGCGGCGCGTCGAATGAACGTGGCATCGCCTGGGTGCTGGATCAGCGCGGTGCCGCGCCTGGCTTTCCAGCCGCTCGCCTCGAGCTGCAAGAACGTTTCGAGCGCTGCTTTCACAGCGTCAGGCGTGCGCGAGACGTCGAACATGACCGGACCATGCTCTTCCAGCCGGTGCTGCTGGCGCCGAAGCTCCTTGAGCTTCTTGGCCCCAAGCGCTTCGCGCAGCAGCGTATCGCCATCCTGGGTCGCATCGAGACTGGCGCGCATATACGAGCTCAGCACGCGCGGCTTCAAACCGTCGCGGGTCAAGATTGCAGTTAGTGATCTCATCGCCGCGCCATCGAGCGCGACGTCGCGCAGGATCAACGCGTGGGCGCCGGCATCGCGTGCCTGATCGAGCAGGCGCGCTGCGGCTTCGCTCGCGGTGTCACGATCAAGCAGCGGGCTGCAGAGCGTGCCGTAGGGATGCGCGCTCACCAGCGCGGGCAGGGGGATTTTCCAGGCGCGCCATAGCGAGACGACCGGCATCAGCCCGATCAGGTGTGCCGATGCGTTGAGCGCGCACAGCGCCATTGCGCCGGTGCGGCCGCGGGCCGTCGCGCTGACGGCGAGCGTCCAGGGCGGCAGGTAATAGCCGTTCGGTTCGATCGCCTGCGCGCTGAGCGCCTGCCATTGAGCCAAATCAACTGACGCAACGGGGACGAGCGGTACGGTGTCGGAGAGGTTGCGGGCACGCGGAGCCGTGGCATCGCTTGCCGATGCGCCCTTGATCGCAGCTCGATGCGCGATATCGACCACGTCTAGTCGTTCCCCGTTCACGCCGGCCGGGCCGAAACCCGAACCGCGTCAGCTCATGCTTAGCGCAAAGATTGGAAGATACCGTTGGCGCAAGCCGTCAATTCGAGCGGTAGCGTTAACGTCCCGTTGACCATCCGGAGGCAAGACCGCCGGATGGTCACTGGTCGGCCGGCACAAAATGGTCGCGTGCGCTTGCGCTTTCGCCGCTGGCCTTGTCCGTGATCGTGATCTCGATCTCCACCTCCGCCCGCGGCAGGTGGGCGGGATCGACCTGCACCGACATCCTGACTTCGCGGGTCTGGTCCTGTCCGACCTCGACGACGGGCTTGCCATCCAACTTCGCGTCAATGCCGATGATCCGGATCGCCGCCCCCGGCAGGCCGGAGACGTCAACCGTAAATGATCGCGCCGGGCCCTTGTTGAGCAGGCGGACCGTATAGTCGTTGCGAATCCCGCCGTCCGAGAGCTGCACGAACAGGGGATTGCGCTCGTGCAGCACGTTGACGTCCATCGTGCCGCGCGTTGCGAGCGTATAGAGCATGATGCCGCCGACGATGGCGATCGCCGCCGCATAGGTCAGCGTGCGCGGCCGGACGATGCGATAGATCGGTGCCTTGCCTTCGTGCCGGCGCTCCATGTTGATGTCGGTATCATAGCCGATCAGCCCGGTGGGACGGCCGATCTCCTTCATGATGTTGTCGCAGGCGTCGATGCACAGGCCGCACTGGATGCAGCCGAGCTGGATGCCGTTGCGGATGTCGACGCCGGTCGGACACACATTGATGCATTGGTGGCAATCGACGCAGTCGCCGGCGACATCGCCGAGAGCGCGCGCGGCTTCAGCCTTCTTCACCGACATGCGCGGCTCGCCGCGGTCGCGGCGATAGGTGACGTTGAGCGCCCATTCGTCGGTCAGCGCCGCCTGGATCCGCGGCCACGGGCACATGTAGATGCAGGTCTGCTCGCGGGCGTGGCCGGCGAACACGTACGTGGTGGCGGTGAGAATGCCGATCCAGAGATAGGCGATGAAGGGCGCCTGGAAGGTGGCGAGATCTTTCACCAGCGTCGGCGCATCGGCGAAATAAAGCACCCAGGCGCCGCCGGTCCACCAGGCGATCATGATCCAGAGGAAGTGCTTGAGCGCCACTTTGCGGATGTGATCGAACGTCCAGTAGCGCTTGTCGCCCTGCATGCGCTCGCGCCGGTCGCCCTCGACCCAGCGCTCGATGGCGTAGAACAGGTCGGTCCACACGGTCTGCGGGCACAGATAGCCGCACCAGAGGCGTCCCGCCACCGCGTTCATCAGGAACAGCGCCATGGCTGCGATGATCAACAGGCCCGTGAAGTAGTAAACCTCCTGCGGCCACAGCTCGATGAAGAAGAAGTAGAAGCGGCGATGAGGCAGGTCGACGAGCACCGCCTGGCTGGGCAGGCCGGGGCCGCGGTGCCAGCGCACGAACGGGAGCAGGTAGTAGATGCCGAGCGTGACGCAGAGAATTATCCATTTGATGCGGCGGAACCTGCCGTGAACCGACTGCGGATAGACCTTTCTGCGCCTCTCGTAGAGCGGCCCTTCGATGAGGGTGTCGTCGGTCATGATGCGCTCCTCGTCGTCGCGCGGGCAGCGATCCCCATGCTGGAGCGCAGAACGGGCGGTACAGCGCCTCCAGCACGGACCGGACCTCAGGGCTCGCGAGGCTGTAATATATCGTCCGGTCGTCGCGCCGGGTCTTGACCAAAGTCAATGCGCGCATCCTGCCGAGGTGCTGGGAGCGGGTGGCGCAGGGCAAGGCCTGACCGGCGCCATCATCAACCAATGACGCAAAAACGAAAAAGGACCGGACGACGGCGTCGTCCGGTCCTTTCCGATTTCATGTATTGGAACTAGTAGCGATCCTCGCCGACACCTACGCTGACGCCGGGCGCGCGAATATCGACGCCCGCACGCGGTCTGTCGTAGTCGCGATAGGTGCGACGCTCGTAATAGCGATCGCGCGGCATATAGTTGTAGGAATCGCGATCGCGGATGATCACCCGCGCGCCGCCGTGGGTGCGATAGCAGCGACCGGTATCGTCACAGACGAGGCGCACCTGCTGCACGAGATCGGGATTGGTGTATTCGCTGGTCGTGTAGATGTCGGCAGCCTTCGCGGCTCCCGTCGCGGCCAGGGCGCCGACGCCTGCCAGCAGCGCAATCATCGTTGTCCTCATCAGTCCTCTCCGTGGCAACTGCCCTCGGGGTGACAAGAATGGGCGCGCGCATTCGTTCCGGTTGCTTTTGCGCGTTTTTCCCGGAACACGACTGATTTCCAGGGAACATGATCTCTTCGCGCGGAAGACGAACCGTTCCCTAGATCGGCTCGTAGGTTTCGGACCCGCAGATGTCGTCAACCTCGGCGCGCCGGCGGTCGACGACCCTGCCGCCGCTGATGGTCACGACATAGGTCTGGCTACCTAGCCCGGTGCCGGTCGCCGACGTGAGCTGCGCGCGGACGCAGGACGTCCAGCCTAGCCCGCGAACCTCGTGATGGGGTGGGGCGACCTGCACCTCGCGCGGATATGACGCCGCCATGAAGACGACGTCGAGCTGCTCGCGAACGATTTTCCTGACGTCGGGTGGCGGTTCGGGAGGCGGCTGCTCGGCATCCCTCATGCGCATGAACTCGGGCACCGGCGCGCGGCTGTCGGCAAAGCCGCACGCGCCGAGCGCAAGCGCGCCGGCGAGCAATGCCGCATGAGCAACAAACCGTAACATCCGAGAAGATCCCCTGCGCCCCGAAAGATGGGTATGAAGACGGCCGATCGAAGTCCCCCTCGATCAACAATTGCTGAGCGGGCCGAAGAACTGACTGGGATTTGCCAATAAGGCAATGCAGGCTACGCTGAGACGCCAGATGGGAGGGATTGACGCATGAGGATTCTTGTCGTCGCGGTGACCGCGCTCGCATTCGTTGCCGCGCCTGCGCAGGCCCAGATGGGCGGCCGGCGCCACGGCAATGACGGTCCCAAGACCGAGAAGAAGGCTCCCGAGGTCGACGAGAAGGCCTACAAGGCTGCGCTGGAGCGCATTCCCGATCCCAAGGAGAAATACGACCCGTGGGGTGGGGCGCGTCCGACCGAGCCCGCCAAGAAGCCGAAATAGCGCCGGGCAAACCGCATGATCCGCCTGCGTCATCTGGCCGGCCCGTTCACGGTCCTGATGCTTGGGCTGGGTCCGGCCTCCGGCTGGGAGTTTTGGGGCGGCGACGCCGGCGGTCAAAAATATTCAGCGCTGAAAGAGATCACGCCTGACAATGTCGGCAATCTCGTTCGCGCCTTCGAATATCACACCGGCGATCTCGTGACACGTCCGAGCGAGGTGATGAAGCGGACGAAGTTCGAGGCGACGCCGCTGTTCGTCGAGGACAGCCTGATCTTCTGCTCGCCCTTCAACGAGGTGATCGCGCTCGATCCCGGCACGGGCGCCGAGAAGTGGCGCTACGATCCGAAGATCAGCACCGATTATCGCCCCGCAAACCGCTTCGTCTGCCGCGGCGTCACCTATTGGGTGGACGAGCAGGCGCCGGCGAACGCCGCCTGCCGCGCCCGCATCTTCATGGGCACCAACGATGTGCGACTGATCGCACTCGATGCGAGGACCGGAATTCCCTGTGCCGGTTTCGGCGACAAGGGCGAGGTCAGGATCGACGTCGGCATGAAGCTGGAATGGCCTGGCGAATTCCAGATCACCTCGCCGCCAGCGGTCGGCCACGGCGTCGTCGTGGTTGGCTCTGCGATCGGCGACAACCGGCGCGTCAATGCGCCGGCGGGCACGGTGCGCGCGTTCGACGCACGCAGCGGCCAGCCGCGTTGGAGCTTTGAGCCTCTGAAGCATGACGGCATCGAGGCCGGTCACGCCAATGTCTGGGCGCCGATGTCGGTGGACGATGCGCGCGGACTGGTGGTGCTGCCGACCTCCTCGCCGTCACCGGATTTCTGGGGCGGCAAGCGCCCCGGCAACAATGAGCATGCCAATTCGGTGGTCGCCCTGCGCGTCGAGACCGGCGAGCTCGCATGGTCGTTCCAGACCGTGCATCACGATCTCTGGGATTACGATCTGCCGGCGCAGCCAACGCTCGCGCGCATCGACACCGGCGCGGGTCAGCGCGACGTCGTGATCCAGCCGACCAAGCACGGCTTCGTCTTCGTGCTCGACCGCGATAGCGGCAAGCCGGTATGGCCGGTCGAGGAGCGCAGCGTTCCGCAAAGCGCGGCCGAAGGCGAAAAACTCTCGCCGACGCAGCCGTTTCCGACCCATGTCCCGGCGCTGACGCAGCAGACCATTTCGGCCGACGATACCTTCTCTCTGATCCCCGGCATGGGCTCTGCCTGCAAAGGGCAGTTCGCGGCGGCGCGCAACGAAGGCCTGTTCACGCCGCCCTCGACACAGGGCACGCTGGAGTTTCCCTTCACCGGCGGCGGCGTGAACTGGGGCAGCGCGGCATTCGATCCCGTCAACCAGATCCTCTATGCCAACACCAGCCGGGTTGCGCATCTCATCAAGCTGATCCCGCGCGCGGACGCGACCGGCTTCAATCCGCCGCCTGGCCATGATTTCGGTCAGCAGCAGGGCGCGCCGTTTGCGATGTCGCGGTCGGTTGTGATGTCGCCAATGGGGCTGATCTGCGTCAAGCCGCCATGGGGCGAGATGGTCGCCGTCGACCTCAAGGCCGGCAAGATCCTCTGGCGCACCACCGTCGGCACCACCGAGGATCTCGCGCCACTCGGCCTGCCGTTTGCGTGGGGCACGCCGCTCGTCAACGGCGTTGCGATCACTGCGGGCGGTCTCGTCTTCACCGGCGCGATGGACGCATACTTGCGCGCCTTCGATGCAAGGAGCGGACGCGAGCTGTGGCAGGGCCGGCTGCCCGTGCCCGGCGTTGCCAATCCCATGACCTATCTCTGGAAGGGCGAGCAATATGTCGCGATCGGCGCCGGCGGCCATTCGGAAGGCGGCACGTCGATCGGCGACAGCGTGGTCGCGTTCCGCCTGGCGCGGCAAGGGGAGTCGCCCTCGCTGGTGTCGCGCACGCTCGATCGTCCCGGGGGCCGGTTCTGGGCCGCGGTCGTCGTGCTGGTGCTCGTGATGATCGCGCTCGTCATCGCCGGCTTTCGCTGGCGCATGAGTCGCCGCAGGACGGTCTAGTCCCAGGCGCGAAAGACGGGTTTTGCGAACCGCGGTTCACAGCCTCGCGCGTTACTGTTCGAAGGTGAGACCGAGGCGTTTGTCGTTGCGCCACACGGTGCGGCACTTGCGCACGAACTGATCGCTGGAGATCGACAGGGTAAACGACGGCGGCAGCAAAATGCGGCCGTCGAGGTCGATTGCAGCGCCTCCGCTCGACAAATTCCGCACCGTGCACGCAACGCCGCGGCATTCAAAGGTGATCGTCGCACCCTTGAAAACCCGATGCCGCTGCGCTGCACGCTTCTCAATCATATCCGTTAATCCAAACTGAGAGAGCGTAAATTACGGCATAGAAATTACATCGAACTAAATTCAATGTACGTCGTACTTGCCGGGCGCTTCATACTTCGTTTACGACAATGCGCGGCGGGCGCGTGTGTTGTGCACGCGCTGCCCACAGCCTCGCAAGGAGGCTGATCAATTGTGGCGACACTCGCCAATGGAGATATTGATGAAGACCACGATTTCGATTTTGTTCGCTGCCGCCGTCGCGCTGTCATCGGCACCCGCCCATGCCACCAAGCTCGATCTGTCGACCATGAGCTGCAAGCAATTCCTCGAGAGCGGCGACGACACCATCAAGCTCGTCCTGACCTGGATGGACGGCTGGTATAAGGGCGACGAGGACAACGCGATCATCGACACAGACGTGTTCGTCGACAATGCCAAGAAGTTCGGCACCTATTGCGGCAACAACCCGACGGTCAGCATCGTCACCGCGGCCGACGAAGTGCTGGGCAAGTAATTAAAGCACGATCCGGAGCCGAAGAGCCGCGTTAGCGCAAAGTGCGAAGCGGTTTTCCCTCGCGACAAAACGCGGAACGCGTTTGCGCGGAGATTATGCTCAAACAATAACCTGAAGCGCGGTGAGGATTCATCCCAATCCCATCGCGCTTAGCCCGGCAGCATCGCGAACGCGCTCGAGACCATCGCCACCGGCTTGTTGTCGGTGGCGGACAAGAGCGTGACGCGACCGAAGCTCATGGTGCGTCCGAGCCGCACCACCTTCGCATCCGCCAGGACGTCCGACGATGAGACCGCGCGCATGAAGTGCGTGGTCTGGTCGACGGTCGTCATCGGACGGTAGCCGCGATTGGCGGCGAGGATGGCGATCACCATGGAGGTGTCGGCGAGCGCCATCAGGGCCTGGCCGCAGACCACGCCGCCGCTGCGGCAAAGCCGCTCCGAGAAGGCCATGCGCAGCACCGCGCCTGGCTGCCAATCCGAATCGTTCGGTGGCGGCTCATGGTCGATGCGCTCGACCGACAGGCCGAGATCCTGGACCCATGGCGCGAACACGTCGCCCAGCACGCGCCTGGCCTCCTCGATGCCGAATTCGGTCGTTGGCTGCGCTGGCATGATTCCGTTCCCCTTGTTGCCCGATGTTTCGGCCATTGTGCCCGCTATGGCACGGCAAAGTCACCTCGTTCGGGGGCTTCTGCCTTGGCTTGAAAATGCCCGACTTCGCCCCCTATGATGCCGCGCTTGGGAACAGGGTGGACGATGTTGCGGCGGTTTGTCTTGGTATTTTGCTTGGGCCTGGTCGGCCTGGCGCTAGGCGGGTGCACCAAGTGCGGCCCGATCTGGGACGATTGGCTGCAATCGCCAAAATCCTGCAAATCGGACCGTTTCTAGCGGTTCGCGCGGCATGCTGCGTTACGGCCGACGACGCGCCGGTTCGACCATCGATGATCAATGGAGTGACGTGATGAAGGTTTTCCGTATGGCGGCGCTGCTAGCGGTGCTCGCCGGGCCGGCCTACGCGCAGAATGCGATGCCCCACATCAATATGATGCAGGATACGCCGAGCAAGACCGACGAAGAGAAGGCGGTCGATGCCGAGCGCGACCAGCGTTACAAGGAGACGCTGAGGAAGATTCCGGACGCCAAGGCCGCCAACGATCCCTGGGGTGGGATGCGCGCCGATGCCCCCAAGGCCGCCGCGCCAAAGACCTCTGCTGCGGCCAAGAAGACCAAGACCGCTCCGACCGCCAACTGACCGCCCCGGTCGGCCGGACTCCTCTTCGTTCCCCGATCTCCTATATTCGAGGGGGGCGTAGGGCTGAAGGAGTAGCGGCATGGTGTTTCGTCCGCGGGATCTTGCCGACCGGATGGCGCGCCGGCGCAAGGCGGGCGACGGCTATTTGCGAGAGACCTTCACATTGCCGCGCGAGGCGGCGAGGGCGAAGGCGCAGGCCTTCTTCGCCCGCTATCCCAAGGCCGGGTATATGAGTGAGGTCGAAAGCTGGCGCGAACTGCCTGGCGGCGACATCGAGTTCACGATGCGCCGCCTGCCCAGCGCCGACTAAAGCGAGTGGCCCGGCTTGCCGCAAGTTTTAGTCTTTTTCGGAAACCCCGTTCAAAGCTTTGCCATTTAGGATCTCCCACTTCCAGGGGAGAGCGATGGCCCGGCACCGCAAAGATCTCGGCGCCCGCAGACATGTGCGGGTTGATCTCTACAGGCCCGGATTTCTGATTCCGGCACCCGATGCGCCATGGATTGAATGCACGATCGTCGAGGTCTCCGACGACGGCGTATCGATCGATGTCGGTGCGCTGCCGGTGCCGAAAGTGTTCGGCCTGTCGTTCACGACCGGCGGCGAGGTGATCCGAATCTGCATCCTGACGTGGCGCAATGGCGAGCGCGTCGGGGCGCGCTTCGTTCGTGCCAGGGATCTGCGGCGGAAGCGCCAGCGTGAGGCGGCCAGGGGAACGGCCGGGAAACCGGAGGGCCGGCCGGACACGGCTAGAGCATGATCCGGAAAAGTGTGGAGCGGTTTTCCGAAAAGATCATGCTCAAACAACAGCCTAAAGCGCGATGACGATCCATCCTAATCTCATCGCGCTTTGGTGTAGTCTAATCAAAGGATTCCGCGACGATACGAATCCGGAAAACCGGTTGCTTGGTCTCGTCCAGGAGCTCCATGTGCCATTCGGAGTTCTCCTGCAGTTTGCGGGCGATGCCGGCGGCCATGTCGGCGCAGACATGGGTCATTTCCTTCCAAGCTGCATCGCGATCGGGAAATTCGCTGGCCTGCTCCGATGAGCCCGAATAGCGCCCGTTCCGGATCCGGAAAAAATAGAGCGGCATGGCTGGCACCGATCGCGTAATGGCCGAGCCCCGAGGCCACGAGGCGCGCAGTGCAATCCCAAACCGCAGGCAGATCAACTCCGGAACTTTACGGGATTCATGAGCAGCAAAGCCGTGCGGGCAATGTGCAGGCGGCGCCCCCCACAGGGGTGCGGCCCAGTCTTGCTGACAGTTTCGCGACTGGCTCAGGCGGTCTTGCGATCGATGGCCTTCAGTTCCCGGTCGATACGCAGTTGCACGCGACGAATGGCAAGGAGATCGATCTTGGTCTCGGTCTTGCCGCTCTTGACCGTCTCACCGATGCGGAATTGCCACTGCCAGACGCCTTGTATCGCCGTCTTGGCCACGGTGAACTCGATGCCCCTGTGATTCATGGCCGACCTCCACGATTCACCCATGGTTAACGTAACAGGTTGGACGTCATAATATTCCGCCGTCCGTCAAATTTGCCGCTAAGTCGTGGATAATGCAACGAAATCCTTGACCTCTGTGGTGCGAAACAAACGAAGACGCGTGAAGGCCGCTTTCCACATATGGTGCAGCGCAAATTTCACCGGTGCTGAAAGGAACCAGTCGGCTGACCGCGCATTGGCTCGGCAAGGAAATTCATCCAGAGCCATTCGGCTCAAACCCGGCACCTTCGGATTCCATGAAGCTGATCGTCGAGCTCCTCAGGCGGGTCTGGCAGCGCGGCCGGCCCGAGACAAGCGGGTACAACCTGCACGCAAGCGAGGGCGACGACCGTTCGAGCATGGCCGATTTCGTCCGCATCCTTCAGATGCACGACCGGGAGGGCGGCCGGAGCAACTATCCGAGTTGATGGGGTGCTCCCGGGCAGGAACTTTGTTCATGGCCGGAGAACCACGGGTTCCGTGCCCGACATGTCCGCGAACGACGTGTTGGGCGAATGCGCAACGCGTTGCGGCTGCCTTGCGACAGGCCGCGCGGTCCGGGGAAAACCGACACGAGTGAGGACAGATCCCGATACGACCTTGCAATGTTTGTTCGCACATGGCAACGCCAGGTTTCATTATATGGTAGTTGCTAACTTGACCTTCTAAGAAACTGGACCTCGTAAAAGAGGATAGCGTGGGCTGGCTTCGTAATCTCGTGTTGCGCTGGGGTGCGCGAAATTTTTCTCTGGTCTGTCCGCATTGCAGGCAGCCGGCATCGCCTACGGTCTTCAGGCGCGGGCGCTATAGCCTCGGCGAGGAGACGCTCACTTGCGAGCGGTGCGGCGAGACGAGCGTGATCACCTTCTGGCGCTTTGAGGGACTATCAAACCAGCCGCCTGGCTGCGGCGGCGAATCATCCGCCGCCGGACCGCCGCTGGCACCTGGGTCGCGTCGCGCGGTGAGATGAAGCCGCGGCACGTGCCTTGCTTCGCCTCGTTGCGGGTCGAAAGGCAAAGGCGCCTCATTGGCTCGCCTCCTGGCTGATCTCCTGCGCCGCGATCCTGCCGGTCGTCCTCCCCGCCGCCCCTGCGATCGATTCCTTTTCGCTGCGGCTACGCGCAAATCCCGGGAATTGCGGGATAGAAAAAAAGCCCCGCCAGGGAGAGCCGGGCGGGGCAGAAGGTTATTGGAGGCTGAGGTGCTGGGCTGCAACACCGTAGCCAAGCAAGGTTACCCCGCGCAGCTTACAGGGAGCTTACAGGCGGGAGCGGGCGATTGGCGGTTCAAGGCCAGATTGCGGATAGGTCGTGTCGCCATCTCGAGGACGAATCCCGTCCCAATTCCGACACCCACTCGCAGAAATTACGACACAGCAATTGAGGAGACTCAGCGTTGCTCGGCGATGCCATGGGGGAACGTGGCCCGCCGATCAGGGGTGGCATATGGATAACGTAGAGCGATCATTCGCCGCTGCGACGGCGACGGGGTTTGTTGTGCTGGTTGTGGGGCTCATTCTGTTGGCCGTGCTGTAGGCCGGTACGCGCGGGGAGAGGAAGCGGCGTTGCTCGCCTCATGGGCCAAAACCGCGGACGGCGACGATGAGGAAGGCCGCGGGTGACCGTTGGCGATATTGCGGCGGCCGTGCCCTTTGCCAGCCGCTTCAGTCCCGGCCTTGGGAGCATGAGTCAGGCAATAGCGGCAATCTTGAAGATGACCTAAGGCGCGTCCCCTGATCACAAGCGGTTCCGGACGTTGTCAAAATCAACCTCGACGACAACCGGAATCAGAAGGGGCTGGCTACTTTGCATGGGGTTGTTTTCATGGATTCTGGTGAGACCCCGAAACCGCCGCGTCGCCCGTGCCAGCGGACTGGCGGCCTCAATCCGATGGACTGCAACCAATTGCTCCCTATACGAATTGGCCTACCCCATTCAGACTAGGCGTTTCGAGGCATGAACGCCTTGAGGCAGTCTGCGAACAAATTCTGACATTCACAAATTCAACTTGGGACACCGGGGGTTAAGTACGGACAGCACCTGAAGCTCAAAAAGAACATATTGCGAACATGGAACAAACAGTGTACGGTAATTTTATCGCCGGCCCGCTTCGCCAACCGTTTGTCCCTCTCGCGAATCCCCGCCATAAGGAGCACGACCAGATGTCCGCCACTGCCCTGCGTATCGTCGAAGGATCTTCCATGGACAAGAGTAAAGCCCTGGCTGCCGCGCTCTCTCAGATCGAGCGCCAGTTCGGCAAGGGTTCGGTGATGAAGCTCGGCAAGAGCGACCGTTCGATGGACATCGAGGCGGTGTCTTCCGGCTCGCTCGGGCTCGATATCGCGCTCGGCATCGGCGGCCTGCCCAAGGGGCGCATCGTCGAGATCTACGGGCCGGAATCCTCGGGCAAGACCACGCTGGCGCTGCACACGGTGGCGGAAGCGCAGAAGAAGGGCGGCATCTGCGCCTTCATCGACGCCGAGCACGCGCTCGATCCGGTCTATGCGCGCAAGCTTGGGGTCAACATCGACGATCTCCTGATCTCGCAGCCGGACACCGGCGAGCAGGCGCTGGAAATCTGCGACACGCTGGTGCGTTCGGGCGCGGTGGACGTGATGGTGATCGACTCGGTCGCTGCGCTCGTGCCGAAGGCCGAGCTCGAAGGCGAGATGGGGGAATCGCTGCCCGGTCTCCAGGCGCGGTTGATGAGCCAGGCGCTGCGCAAGCTGACGGCCTCCATCAACAAGTCCAACACCATGGTGATCTTCATCAACCAGATCCGCATGAAGATCGGTGTGATGTACGGCTCGCCGGAAACCACGACCGGCGGCAACGCGCTGAAGTTCTACGCCTCGGTCCGTCTCGACATCCGCCGCATCGGCGCGATCAAGGAGCGTGACGAGGTCGTCGGCAACACCACGCGCGTGAAGGTGGTGAAGAACAAGCTGGCGCCGCCCTTCAAGCAGGTCGAGTTCGACATCATGTACGGCGAGGGCGTGTCGAAGATGGGCGAGATCCTCGATCTCGGCGTCAAGGCCGGCATCGTCGAGAAATCTGGTGCCTGGTTCTCCTATGACAGCCAGCGCCTCGGCCAGGGCCGCGAGAACTCCAAGGCGTTCTTGAAGGCCAACCCCGATGTCACCGCCAAGATCGAAACCGCGATCCGCCAGAACTCCGGCCTGATCGCCGAGCAGATTTTGGCCGGCAATCCCGAGCGCGACGCCGACGGCGAGGAGCCGACGGAGGAGTAGGACTTAGCCGAATAGAGTTTCGCGAGGAGCGGGCGCTGAGGACGTTGAGTTGCCGACGTCATCAGTGCCCGTTTCGTTTTTGCGTGATAGAAGGGATACCGGATCAGTTGTCGAGACCGGGATCGCCGTGAGTTGGAATCAGTCCGAGGTCATTGCTGCTCGCCAAATCATCATTGAGACGGCGAAAGGTATACTTTCCGGAAGCGTGTTCCCGGTGGAAGGAGCCAGGACGATTGCGAGGCGTCGCTTCAAGGCTCGCCTCGAAGACGATCCTGATATTTTACCCTTTGTCGGAATTGCTTCCGAGACCGAATCTTTGCCGCTCGGACGCGAAAGGGCGCACTGGCAGGTACGCGCGCTCGCTGATCTGCAGGGCAGAATCGATGAATCCCAGGCTTGGGCGCTCACAATTGCGACCGCTCATTGTCAGAGCCTTCTGGCGCGATCGGCAAGTCTGATGCGTTGGCCCGACGGCTAGGATGGGTTGGACAAAGCCCATCCTACGAATCCCTCACTCCGCCGCTTGCGCGTAATCGCTCACCGGCGGGCACGAGCACACGAGGTTGCGATCGCCATAGACATTGTCGACGCGGCCCACCGGGCACCAGTATTTGTCGGTGCGCGAGGTGCCGGCCGGGAAACAGCCCTCGGCGCGGGTGTAGGCGCGGGTCCAGTTGTCATCCGCGATGTCGTGCACGGTATGCGGGGCGTGGCGCAGCGGTGATGCCTCGATCTTGAAGCGGCCGGCCTCGACCTCAGCAATTTCTTTCCGGATCGCGATCATCGCGTCGCAGAAGCGATCGAGCTCGGCTTTCGATTCCGACTCGGTCGGCTCGATCATCAGCGTGCCCGGGACCGGGAAGCTCATGGTCGGGGCGTGGAAACCGTGGTCGATCAGCCGCTTTGCAATGTCGTCGACGGTGACGCCGCTGGTCGTCTTCAGCGGTCGCGGATCGATGATGCATTCGTGCGCGACGCGGCCCTTCGCGTTCTTGTAGAGCACCGGGAAATGCGCATCCAAACGCGCCGCAACATAATTGGCGTTGAGGATCGCGATCTCGGTCGCACGCTTCAAGCCTTCGCCGCCCATCATCAGGATGTAGATGTAGGAGATAGTCAGGATCGACGCCGAACCGAAAGGTGCAGCAGAAACCGGGCCGACCGTCGCATTCGGATTGGTTGAGGGATGGCCGGGCAGGAACGGCGCGAGATGCGCCTTCACGCCGATCGGACCCATGCCCGGGCCGCCGCCGCCATGCGGAATACAGAAGGTCTTGTGCAAATTGAGATGGCTGACGTCGGCGCCGTAGTCGCCGGGCCGCGACAGGCCGACCTGGGCGTTCAGGTTCGCGCCATCGAGATAGACCTGGCCGCCATGGCCATGCACGATGTCGCAGATCTCGCGGATGTGCTCCTCGAACACGCCATGGGTCGAGGGATAGGTGATCATCATGGCGGCCAGGTCGTCCGAATGCTTCTCGGCCTTGGCGCGGAGATCGTTGACGTCGACGTCGCCGTTCTTCTCGCAGGCGACGACCACCACCTCCATGCCGACCATCGCGGCCGAGGCCGGATTGGTGCCGTGGGCGGAGGAGGGGATCAGGCACACTTTACGATGGGCGTCGCCGCGCGCGGCATGATACCCACGGATGGCCAAAAGCCCGGCATATTCGCCCTGCGCGCCCGAATTCGGCTGCAGCGAGATCGCGTCATAGCCGGTGATGTCGCACAGCCATTTTTCCAGCCGGGCGAACAGTGCGTGATAGCCCTTTGCCTGCTCGCTTGGCGCGAACGGATGCAGGCTGCCGAACTCCGGCCAGGTCAGCGGTGTCATCTCGGTGGTCGCGTTCAGCTTCATCGTGCACGAGCCCAGCGGAATCATCGCGCGGTCGAGCGCGAGGTCGCGGTCACTGAGCTTGCGCATGTAGCGCAGCATCTCGGTTTCCGAGCGGTGCGCATGGAACACCGGATGGGTGAGGAAGGGCGTCGTCCGCCTCAATGCGTCAGGCAGCACCTCGCGCGTGGTCGCGTCGATCTCGGCATAAGAAAGCTTGCCGCCGAACGCACGCCAGACCGCCTCAACGGTCGCCGGCGTCGTGGTCTCGTCGAGCGCGATGCGCAAGGCACCATCACCGAGGCCGAGATTGATATTCTCGGCCGTCGCGCGCGCGACGATCTCGTCGCGCTTCGCGCCGGCGTCTACGCTGACCGTATCGAAGAAGTTTTCGGAGCGTGGCGCAAAGCCGAGCTTGCGCAGGCCCGCGGCCAGCACGGCGGCGCGGCGATGGACAGTGCGAGCGATCTGCGAGAGGCCTTCGGGGCCGTGGTAAACGGCGTACATCGAGGCGATCACGGCGAGCAGCACCTGCGCGGTGCAGATGTTGGAGGTCGCCTTCTCACGGCGGATATGCTGCTCGCGGGTCTGGAGCGCAAGGCGATAGGCGGGCGCGCCGCGCGAGTCCACGGAGAGGCCGACGATGCGGCCGGGCAGCGAGCGCTTCAGCGCATCGCGCACCGCCATGTAGGCTGCGTGCGGTCCGCCATACCCCATCGGCACGCCAAAGCGCTGCGCCGAGCCGATCGCAATGTCGGCGCCGAGTTCGCCGGGCGAAGCGAGCAGCGTCAACGCCAGCAGATCGGCGGCAACGATCGCAAGCGCGCCCTTGGCGCGCAGCGCCGCAATGGCCGGCCGCAGGTCGCGCACCGCGCCCGAGCTGCCCGGATATTGCAGCAGCGCACCGAGCACGTTCGCCTTGTCAAGATCCGTGAGGGGATCGCCGACGATCAGGTTCCAGCCCAGGGGTTCGGCGCGGGTGCGCATCACCGCGAGCGTCTGCGGATGCACGTCCTTGTCGACGAAGAAGGCTTGCGCCTTCACCTGCGAGTGCCGCTCCGCGAGCGCCATGGCCTCGGCCGCAGCCGTCGCCTCATCGAGCAGCGAGGCGTTGGCAACATCGAGCCCGGTGAGGTCGCAGATCATGGTCTGGAAGTTGAACAGCGCTTCCAGCCGGCCCTGGCTGATCTCGGGCTGATAGGGCGTGTAGGCCGTGTACCAGGCGGGGTTTTCGAGGATGTTTCGCTGGATCACCGCCGGCAAAATGGTGCCGGAATAGCCGTGGCCGATCAGCGAGGTGAAGACCTGGTTCTGGGCTGCGAGCTCGCCCATATGCGCGATCGCTTCCGTCTCGCTCAAGGGCTTGCCGAGATCGAGGGGAGCTGCCTGTCGGATCGAGGCCGGCAGCGTCTCCGCCATCAGGGCGTCCACGCTTTTCGCGCCGACGGTGTCCAGCATCGCCGCGACATCGCGCGCGGAGGGGCCGATATGGCGGCGAACGAAAGAGGCGGTGGTGTCGCCGTCGGATTTGCGGTGCGCGGTCATCATGGGTCCTCGCTAGGAGTTGCTGTCATGCCCCGCGAAGGCGGGGCATCCAGTAAACGCAACCGTTCGAGCTAGAGCTGATAGGCCGCGGCGTACTGGATCGTCCGCCCCAGTGCGCAGTGCGCACAAGGCGGACGATGACACGAAGTATGGGGTGACTACTCGCTTCATCTCACGCCGTGTGCGCCTTGTAGGCGGCCTCGTCCATGAGGCCGCCGAGCTCGCTCTTGTCGGCAATCTTGATCTTGAAGAACCAGGCCTTGCCTGCAGCGTCCGAATTGACCAGCGCCGGCTCATCGACGATCGCCTGGTTGACCTCGAGCACTTCGCCCGAGATCGGCGCATAGACGTCGGACGCGGCCTTCACGGACTCGACCACGGCCGCAGCTTCCGTCTTCTTCAGCGCGCGGCCGACCTTGGGCAGCTCGACGAACACGACGTCGCCGAGCTGCTGCTGGGCGTAATCGGTGATGCCGACGGTTGCGACATCGCCATCGATATCAAGCCATTCATGGTCGGAGGTGTACAGCGTCGTGGTCATTCTCGGTCCTCAGCGTTTGTAGGTGTTTTTCATGAATGGCATGGCGGAGACGGTGAGCGGCAGGCGCTGGCCGCGCACTTCGGCAAAGAGCTTTGCGCCGAGCGCGCTCTTCGCGGTGGGCACATAGCCCATCGCCACCGGTGCATTCAGGCTCGGGCCAAAACCGCCGGAGGTGACCGTGCCGATCGCTTCGGCCGACGTCGCGTCCGCAAACAACAGCGCGCCCTCGCGCACCGGTGCGCGGCCTTCAGCGCGCAACCCGACGCGGCGCCGCGGCGCGCCCTGATCGAAATGGGCGAGGATCTTCTCTGCGCCCGGAAAACCGCCGGCGCGGGCGCCGCCCGCGCGGCGACTCTTCTGCACCGACCATTCCAGCGCGGCCTCGACCGGCGTGGTCGTGGTGTCGATGTCGTGGCCGTAAAGGCAAAGCCCGGCCTCGAGCCGCAGGCTGTCACGGGCGCCGAGGCCAATCGGCAGTACGTCGGAATTTGCGAGCAGCGCCTTTGCCAGGCGTTCGGCATCGCCTGCTGGAACCGAGATTTCGAACCCGTCCTCGCCGGTATAGCCCGAACGCGACACGAAACACCCGATGCCATCGACCTTGCGCGGGCCCGCGTCCATGAATTTCATGGAAGGCGCCTCCGCACAAAGTTTCGCCAGCACGGCTTCGGCCTTCGGGCCCTGGAGCGCGATCAGCGCGCGGTCGTTCAGCGACTCGATGATGCAGTCGTCGGAGAGGTGCGCGCGAAGATGCGCCTCGTCGTCGGCCTTGCAGGCGGCATTGACGACCAGGAACAGGTGATCGCCGAAATTGGCGACCATCAGATCATCGAGGATGCCGCCGTCCGGATTGGTGAACTGGGCATAGCGCTGTCGCCCCGGCGCAAGCGCCATGATGTCCTGGAGCACCAGCCGTTCCAGCGCACGGGCAGCATCCTCGACCTTGCCGGACTTCGGCCGGAGCGCGATCTGGCCCATATGGGACACGTCGAACAGGCCGGCGGAGCCGCGGGTATGCAGGTGCTCTTTCAGCACGCCAGCGGGGTACTGCACGGGCATTTCATAGCCCGCGAATGGCACCATCTTGCCGTCAAGGGACACATGCAAGGCGTAAAGGGGGGTACGTCTGAGGGAGTTTTGGTCGTCGCGTGCAAGCATCACAGGGGCCCTCGCGGTTCCCGGGGAGGATTCCCCGCGGAAACCAGTCGAAGCCCCATCTGTCGCTGTGCCTGAGAGTATTATCCCGTCGGCGGGTGCCACCCGGGCTTCAATGCCCGTCGGCGCCTCTTTCCAGATGCTGTCAAAGCCACGCGGTCCTTTTGCCTGAGAGTTTCCGGGGCGGTTGCTCCTTCGGCGCCGGCACCAAAGCCGGTCTCTCCCGACGTGGCCGTACGATACAGGTAGGTACAGAACACGGGCCAGCCAAGCCTGTCAACGCGCCTGCAACAGCTATCAACGAGGATTGCGCGCCTGCGGCAACCCTCTGATCTCTCTGCACAGTTTCTGGACAGGGCAGCTCACCTTGTCTAAAAGCGCTATCGCCCGCAGATATCAGCCTTAATTTCAGGTTTGGGCGGGACCACACCCGATTGGATGAACATGAGCGGCGTCAACGAGATCAGGTCGACCTTTCTGAACTTCTTTGCCAAGAACGGCCACGAGATCGTGCCGTCCTCGCCATTGGTGCCGCGCAACGACCCGACGCTGATGTTCACCAATGCCGGCATGGTGCAGTTCAAGAACGTCTTCACCGGCGTCGAGAAGCGCCCCTACCAGCGCGCCACCACCTCGCAGAAATGCGTGCGCGCCGGCGGCAAGCACAACGACCTCGACAATGTCGGCTACACCGCGCGCCATCTCACCTTCTTCGAGATGCTCGGCAACTTCTCCTTCGGCGACTACTTCAAGGAGCGTGCGATCGAGCTCGCCTGGAATCTGATCACCAAGGATTTCGGCCTGAAGAAGGACAAGCTGCTCGTCACCGTCTATCACACCGACGACGAGGCGGCCGGTCTCTGGAAGAAGATCGCGGGCTTCTCCGACGATCGCATCATCCGCATCCCGACCTCGGACAATTTCTGGGCGATGGGCGATACCGGCCCGTGCGGCCCGTGCTCGGAGATCTTCATCGATCGCGGCGAGCACATCTGGGGCGGACCTCCGGGCAGCCCGGAGGAGGATGGCGATCGCTTCCTCGAATTCTGGAATCTCGTGTTCATGCAGTTCGAGCAGGTGACGAAGGAGGAGCGCCAGCCATTGCCGCGCCCCTCGATCGACACCGGCATGGGGCTGGAGCGCATGGCGTGCATCCTGCAGGGCGTCGACAGCGTTTTTGAGACCGATCTCTTCCGTCAGCTGATCGATGCGACCGCGTCCGCGCTCGGCAGCGGACCGAATGAGCAGACCGTTGCCTCGTTCCGGGTGATCGCCGATCATTTGCGCTCCTCGGCCTTCCTCGTCTCCGACGGCGTGCTGCCCTCGAACGAGGGCCGCGGCTACGTGCTGCGCCGGATCATGCGCCGCGCGATGCGCCATGCGCAGCTCCTGGGCGCGAAGGAGCCACTGATGCATCGCCTCGTCTGGGCGCTGGTCCGTGAGATGGGCCAGGCCTATCCGGAGCTGGTGCGCGCCGAAAAGCTGATCGAGGAAACGCTGCGGCTGGAAGAGACCCGCTTCCGCAAGACGCTGGTCCGCGGCCTTGCCATTCTCGATGAGAAGAGCGCGTCCTTGAAGAAGGGCGACATGTTCGACGGCGACGTCGCCTTCACGCTCTACGACACTTACGGCTTCCCGCTGGATCTTACGCAGGACGCGCTCAAGTCGCGCGGCATCGGCGTCGATCAGGCTGCGTTCACCGACGCGATGGAGCGGCAGAAGGCCAAGGCGCGCGAGTCCTGGAAGGGCTCGGGCGAGGCGGCTTCCGAAGCGATCTGGTTCCCGCTGCGCGAAAAGCTCGGGGCCACCGAATTCCTCGGCTACGAGACCGAGAGCGCCGAAGGCGTTGTTTCTGCATTGGTGAAGGACGGCCAGGAAGTTGCCAGCCTCAAGGCTGGTGAGACCGGCGCGCTGGTGCTGAACCAGACGCCGTTCTATGCGGAGTCCGGCGGCCAGGTCGGCGACACCGGCGTACTGAGCGGTGAGGGCGGCCTCAAGTTCCGTGTTACCGACACGCAGAAGAAGCTCGGCGATTTCTTCGTGCACGTCGGCGCGGTGGAGAGCGGCGAGCTGAAGGTCGGCACTGCGCTCCAGCTCGAGGTGGATCACGGGCGCCGTTCTTCGATCCGCGCCCATCACTCCGCGACGCATCTGATCCACGAAGCACTGCGCCAGGTGCTCGGCGATCACATCGCCCAGCGCGGCTCGCTGGTCGCGCCCGATCGTCTGCGCTTCGACTTCGTGCATCCGAAGCCGATCACGCCGGAGGAGCTCGCTCGCGTCGAGGACATCGCCAACGACGTGGTGCTGGAGAATGACGAGGTCACCACCCGCGTCATGGGCGTGGACGAGGCCCGCGAAGCCGGTGCGCGTGCGCTGTTCGGCGAGAAATATGGCGACGAGGTCCGCGTCGTCTCGATGGGCAAGACCGCGCGCGAGCATGGCGCCAACGCACTCGGCTGGTCGGTCGAGCTTTGCGGCGGCACCCATGTCAAGCGCACCGGCGATATCGGCCTGATCACGCTGACGAGCGAAAGCGCCGTCGCCTCCGGCGTCCGCCGCATCGAGGCGCTGACCGGACGCCATGCGCGCAAGCATGCCAACGACACCATGGCGCTGGCGAAGACCGCGGCCGCCGAGCTGCGCACCTCGCTCGAGGACGTGCCGGCGCGCATCACCGCGCTGATGGACGAGCGCAAGAAGCTCGAGCGCGAATTGTCCGACGCCCGCAAGAAGCTTGCGATGGGCGGCGGTGCATCGTCCGGCAACGGCGCTGCCGCGGGCGTACGCGAGGTCGGCGACGTCAAGTTGATGGCGCGTGCGGTCGAAGGCATCGAGATGAAGGATCTCAAGAGCCTTGCCGACGACGGCAAGAAACAGATCGGCTCCGGCGTGGTCGCGATCGTCGGCGTCACCGAGGACGGCAAGGCCGGCGTCGTGGTTGGCGTCACCGCCGACCTGACTTCGCGTTTCAACGCCGTCAATCTGGTGCGCGTCGCCTCCGAAGCGCTCGGCGGCAAGGGGGGCGGCGGCCGGCCTGACATGGCGCAGGCTGGCGGGCCCGACGGCGCCAATGCGGCGGCGGCGCTCTCGGCGATCGAAAAAGCCATGGTCGGCGCGTAAACACCGTGCGCCTCGTTCCGCGAGGACGTGGGCTTCGCGATCCCAATTTGAGGGATCGCCTCTACGAACTCCTGGAGCACGATCCGCTGGCCTATTCCGCCGGGTCGCGTTTCATCCAGGTGATCATTGCCGTCATCGTGCTCGACGTCGTGGCAATGACGCTTGCCTCGGTGCCGGAACTGGACGCGCAATTCGACCCGCTGTTCTCGGCGATCACCATCCTTTCCGTGATCGTGTTCGCGCTGGAATATGCGGCGCGGTTATGGACGGTCGCCGGCCATACGCAGCGCAAGGGGTCGGCGCTTGCCGATCGGTTCTCCTACGTCTTCTCCGCGCTCGGCATCATCGATCTCATGGCGTTCCTTCCCGCAGCGATCGTGCTGGCCACCGGCCGGCACGCGACGCTGGCTGCGCTCGGCGTGCTGCCGTTCTTCAAGTTGATCCGCTATTCGCCGGCGATGCGCTCGCTGTTTGCCGCCGTCCATGCCGAACGGCGCGCGCTGATTGGATGCATCGTCATCCTGATCGGCGTGGTGCTCACCTTCGCCTCACTGCTCTACGCCATCGAGCGCGAGGTGCAGCCCGAAAAGCTCGGCACCATCCCTCAGGCGATGTGGTGGGCGATCGTGACGCTCGGCACGGTCGGCTATGGCGACGTCGTGCCCGTGACGGCGCTCGGCAAATTCGTCTCCGTGTTCGCCATCATCAGCGGCTTTGCCATGATCGCGCTGCCGGTCGCGATCATATCGAGCGCGTTTGCGGAGGAGGTGAAACGGCGCGACTTCGTCGTCACCTGGGGCATGCTCGCGCGCGTGCCGCTGTTCTCGCCCCTGACGGCATCGGAGATCGCCGACATCATGCGGCTGCTTCGCGCCCGCACGATCGAGCAGGGCGAGATTCTGGTCCGGCGCGGCGACGCCGCCTCGTCGATGTATTTCATCACCGCCGGTGAGGTCGAGATCGAGCTTCCCAACCAGCATGTGCGGCTCGCCGACGGCACGTTCTTCGGCGAGATCGCGCTGCTGCACAAGACCAAGCGCAGCGGCACGGTGACCGCGACACGCAAGACGCGGCTTCTCGTGCTCGACGCCCAGCATTTCCACGCCCTGATCGAGCGCATGCCGACGCTCGCGGCGCATGTGCACAAGACGGCTAAGGCGCGGCTCGAAGAGGCCGGCGACCTCGCGGCGACCGAGCTCGCGCAGGCGGAGCGCGAGGGCACCGACCGCTGAGCGATCAGCCCTTGCGCAGGAAGACGTAGTCGGCGGAGTAGGGCGCGCTTCTGAACTCGCCGGCCTTCTCGCATGCCCCCTCGAGCTTGCCGCCATGGGTGTTGATGCGCTGGACGGTGGTGACGGGCGTCAGAACCCCGCTGCCGCGGCGCGAGGCGACCTCGAGCTTCAGCCAGGGGATATCGCCTGCGGTTGCGCCCGGTGCGTTGCCGATGGCCTTGCCGACCACGGCGCTGCCGTCGGCGTGCTCCCAATTGGGACCTGCATAGTGCCGGCCGATCGTCTTGCCCTCGGACAGCAGCGTCGCGATCGGCTCGCGGAACGCCCAGGCCAGCTTGCCGTCGGTCCCTGTCTTGCACTCATAGACCTGCGCGCCCTCGGCGTGGACGCTGAGCACGACGCTCTCGCCGGAGGCAGCGATCGTGTCGGGGAGCGCATCGGCGGCGAACGCAGACGTGCTGGCCAGCGCGAAGACAGAAAAGGCAAGACTCTTGAATGTCGGCATGATGCTTCCTCGAACAAAGGTCTCGTCATTGCGAGGAGCTCTTGCGACGAAGCAATCCAGCGTCTCTCCGCGGAGACAGTCTGGATTGCTTCCGCCTTCGCTCGCAACGACGGTTGAGGTGAGACGCGGGCTTACGCCGCCAGCGCCTTCGCGAGGTTCTCGGCGACCTTGTCGAGGAAGCCGGTGGTGGAGAGCCAGCGCTGGTCGGCACCGACGAGAAGGGCGAGGTCCTTGGTCATGTAGCCGTCTTCGACGGTGTCGACGCAGACCTTCTCGAGCGTGGTCGCGAACTTCGCCAGCTCCGGATTGTTGTCGAGCTTGGCGCGGTGGGCGAGGCCACGGGTCCAGGCGAAGATCGACGCGATCGAGTTGGTCGAGGTCTCCTTGCCCTTCTGGTGCTCGCGGTAGTGGCGGGTCACCGTGCCGTGGGCGGCTTCGGCTTCGACCGTCTTGCCGTCGGGCGTGAGCAGGACCGAGGTCATCAGGCCGAGCGAGCCATAGCCCTGCGCGACCGTGTCGGACTGCACGTCGCCGTCGTAGTTCTTACAGGCCCAGACATAGCCGCCGGACCACTTCAGCGCCGAGGCCACCATGTCGTCGATCAGGCGATGCTCGTAGGTCAGGCCCTTGGCGTCGAATTCCTTCTTGAACTCGCGGTCGAAGACCTCCTGGAAGATGTCCTTGAAGCGGCCGTCATAGACCTTCAGAATCGTGTTCTTGGTCGACAGATAGACCGGGTAGTTGCGCATCAGGCCGTAGTTGAACGAGGCGCGGGCGAAGTCGATGATGGAGTCGTCGAGATTGTACATCTCCATGGCGACGCCGGCGCCGGGGGCCTTGAAGACCTCCTTCTCGATCACGGTGCCGTCCTCGCCGACGAACTTCAGCGACAGCGTGCCCTTGCCCGGGAACTTGATGTCAGTGGCGCGGTACTGGTCGCCATAGGCATGGCGGCCGATGATGATCGGCTTGGTCCAGCCGGGAACGAGGCGCGGCACGTTCTTGCAGATGATCGGCTCGCGGAAGATCACGCCGCCGAGGATGTTACGGATGGTGCCGTTCGGCGACTTCCACATCTGCTTGAGGTTGAACTCCTTCACCCGGGCTTCGTCCGGGGTGATGGTGGCGCACTTGACGCCGACGCCGACCTTCTTGATCGCCTCGGCAGCGTCGATCGTCACCTGATCGCTGGTCTGGTCGCGGTACTCCATCCCCAGGTCAAAGTAGAGGAGCTGCATATCGAGGAACGGGTTGATCAGCTTGTCCTTGATGTACTGCCAGATGATCCGGGTCATCTCGTCGCCATCGAGTTCGACGACGGGGTTGGACACCTTGATTTTTGCCATGATCGGGGAAGCCTCTTGGGAACGGCGCTTTGGCGCGCCAACGGGAATATCCGCCGCCTCTTAGCACCGGGAAGTGGCGGGCGAAAGCCAAGGGATTATGCACTTTTAGCTCATCCAGCTTCCGCAGATGGGGAGCCGCAGCGGCGCCGCGGCCGGGGGCGGAGCTGAAGTTTCGGACAAGATTCAAAAGCCGATTCTAACCCCGTTATTTCCCTTGAGAATTTTGTCAGGACAGGCAAACGACGGGGTAACGGAGCCGGCCCGATAGGCCTGCTTGAATCAATTCTTTGGAGCGCCTGCGTAAGGCCTTGAGGACCAGCGTGAAAGCAAAACGAGATGTCGGGGACTGACAAGAGCAAGACGGGCCTCGCCCTCGATGGTCCCATCGTGATCCTGGTCGAGCCGCAGCTCGGCGAGAACATCGGGATGGCAGCCCGTGCTATGGGCAACTTCGCCCTGAGCCGCTTACGCATCGTCAACCCGCGTGATGGCTGGCCCAACATCGCCGCCCAGCGCGCCGCGGCCGGTGCCGACCACATCCTGGAGCGGGTCGAGCTGTTCGATACCGTCGAGCAGGCGGTCGCCGATCTCGACCTGTTGTTCGCCACCTCCGCCCGGGCCCATGACCAGGCCAAGCCGGTGGTCGGCCCGGAAGCGGCGACGACCGAGATCGCCGGCCATATCGCCACCGGCGGAAGGGCCGGCATCCTCTTTGGCCGCGAGCGCTGGGGGCTGACCAACGAGGAGGTCGCGCTCGCCAACCGGGTGGTCACCTTCCCGGTCAACCCGGGCTTTGCCTCGCTGAACCTTGCGCAGGCGGTGCTGCTGGTCGGCTACGAATGGTTCAAACGAGCCACGGAGGGCGCGCTGCCGCACGGCATGCCGGAGCGCTCGGAGCGCGCCTCGCAACACCAGATCCAGGCCTTCTTCGACAACCTCGTGCGCGAGCTCGACCGCGTCGAATTCCTGCGCCCGGCCGAGAAGCGCGACACCATGCTGGTCAATTTGCGCAACATCTTCACCCGCATGGAGCCGACCAAGCAGGACATGCACACCCTGCACGGCGTGGTGATGGCGATCGCGGAAGGGCGCAAGGGGCCAGCCAAGGGCGGCGTGCTCGACGGCGAGCAGGCAACGCGGCTGCGCGCGCTGCTGGCCGAACACGGCCAGGGTGGGGCGCCCGACAGCGGCAGCACAGTGCGCGGCCTCGCGCGCCTGCTCCGCCGCAACCCGACCGATGCCGAGCGACTGCTCTGGCAGGCCCTGACCCGAGACCGCCGCTTCGCCGGCCAGTTCAAGCGCCAAACGCCGGTCGGCCGGCAGATCCCGGATTTCGTCTCGTTTCAGCACCGCATTGCGATCGAGCTGGTCAATCCGAAAGAGACTGAGACTATCGTTGCCGATCGCGCGGCGCGGCGGGCGTGGCTGGAGGAGCGCGACTATCGGGTGATCGAGATCAGGGCTGCGGATGTGGAGCGCGACCTGGAGGCCGACTTGGTGCGTTTGGCGGCGCTGCTGCGCGACAAATCGGAAAATCCGTAGGGTTTGGCAAAGCCTCGGCCATCGCTCGAAGAGCGAGGGCAGAGGCGTGCCCACCCAACAGCGTCGGTGCCCAATCCATTGGCACGCTTCGTGCAACCCAGCGCGATACGAAATGACGTTGCGTCTCCGCTTCCCGGAAGGGAGCAGAATGACGCGACCCAATCATTGGCCAAGGGAGACCCCGACATGAAGCGTTCCGACCTCACCGAAAAACTGCTCGACATCAAGCGCGAGAAGGGCTGGAGCTGGAAATACATCTGCGAGAAGATCGGCGGCTATTCCGAGGTGTTGATCGTCGGCGCGATCATGGGCCAGATGAAGCTCACCAAGCCGCAGGCGGCGAACGCCGGCGAGCTGTTCGGGCTGTCGAAGGCGGAGACTGCGATGCTCAACGAGGTGCCCATGCGCGGCACCGGCACGCCGATGCCGCCGACCGATCCCTTGATCTACCGCTTCTACGAGATGGTGATGGTCAACGGCCCGGCGTGGAAGGCGCTGATCGAGGAGGAGTTCGGCGATGGCATCATGTCGGCGATCGACTTCGACATGGCGATCGAGCGCGTCGCCAACCCCAAGGGCGACCGCGTCAAGATCACCATGAGCGGCAAATTCCTGCCTTACAAATATTACGGCGCGAGCGGCAACGTGCCGGAGTATGGCTTCAAGGAGGGGTGATACGGCGGTTAATGCCGGGTGAAGCGGCAAGTCGATGTTTGCCACCTCAGGTTCGCTTTATCGCAACCGGGGGTAGTTAAGAACGAACTCGTCACTTCAACTGCAGGAATTCGCCATGACGTTGCGTACGCCCCTTGTTTCGGCAGGCCTTGGTCTGCTTGTTATGATCGTTCCCGCTTCTGCCCAGTCACCGGGCCAGCGGGTCATCATCGAACAGTCCGGTGGCTCCCAACGTCAGGAAGGCTCGGTGCGCGTGCAGAGCACGATCAACTTCTTCGTCGCCGGGCCGAGCGGCGATACCGATGACGCGCAGAAGCTGCGCGACCGCGCGCGCCGCACAGTCTATGAAATGGCGGCGCGCGAGTGCGATCTCCTCCGCGAGGTTCTCGCCAAGGACTGCCGACTGGAGACGGTGAACAGCAACATCAACCGACAGTTCGGGCAGCAGCAGCAAGAAGGCTTCAGCGTGAGTGGTTCGATGAGCCTTCAAATCACGCTGAAATAGTTGCCGGAGGCGGGGACCTATTTCCCCGCCTTCACCTCAATCGCGGCCACCGCTGCGAGCTCATTCATCTTGGTGCGAATCGCCTGCTCGGTGAGGGCGACGCCTTTGGCTGAGAAATCGCCCAATACCTTGCGCAGGACGTCACCGTCGCCGGCTTCCTCGAAATCGGCTGCAACCACCTCCTTGGCATAGGCCGTGGCTGCATCGCCCGTGATCCCGAGCTTCTCGGCCGCCCACAGGCCGAGCATCCGGTTGCGGCGGGCCTCGGCCTTGAATCTCTGCTCCTCGTCGAGGGCGAATTTCTTCTCAAATCCTTCCTCGCGCTTGTCGAAAGTGGTCATGCTTTTCCGTTCCAATTCCCTTACCTGAATCCGGCCGTGACGCCGCGTTGCGGTGACACCAGCCGATGCCTAGATAAGGGGCACGAATCGGCAGACCAATGAGCCGTTAAGCCGCAGGCAAGACGGTATAAGTTGATGCCGGGAGAGCCGGATCGATTGTGCTGGGACCGCCAATCGGATAGGTTGCCTAAGGTTTGGTTCCTGTTCTGTTTCTATGGGTTCCGGACCGTTCACGGCAGCTCCGCTGTGGGTCGTAATCCTTGTCAACCGGAGCACACCAAATTCATGGATTTTAACAAAACACGGTACATCCCAATGAGCCGTCGGCGTCGTATTTATGAAGGCAAGGCAAAGGTTCTTTACGAAGGCCCCGAGCCCGGGACCCTGATCCAGCACTTCAAGGACGACGCCACCGCGTTCAATGCGAAGAAGCATCAGGTGATCGAGGGCAAGGGCGTCCTCAACAACCGGATCTCGGAGTACCTGTTTCAGCACCTCAACGACATCGGGGTGCCGACCCATTTCATCCGCCGTCTCAACATGCGCGAGCAGTTGATCCGCGAGGTCGAGATCGTGCCACTCGAGGTGGTGGTGCGGAACGTTGCCGCGGGCTCGCTCTCGCAGCGGCTCGGCATCGAGGAGGGCACGCAGCTGCCACGCTCGATCATCGAATTCTACTACAAGAACGACCAGCTCAACGACCCCATGGTGTCGGAAGAGCACATCACCGCCTTCGGCTGGGCGACGCCGCAGGAGATCGACGACATCATGGCGCTCGCCATCCGCGTCAACGACTTCCTCACCGGCCTCTTCCTCGGTATCGGAATCCGCCTCGTCGACTTCAAGATGGAATGCGGCCGCCTGTTCGAGAACGAGATGATGCGGATCATCGTCGCCGACGAGATCTCACCGGACTCCTGCCGTCTGTGGGACATCAAGTCGAACGAGAAGCTCGACAAGGACCGCTTCCGGCGCGACCTCGGTGGCCTGCTCGAGGCTTATACCGAAGTTGCGAAGCGCCTCGGCATCCTCATGGAGAACGAGCGTCCGGCGGGTTCGGGCCCGGTGCTGGTGAAGAGCTAAAGAGGGATTATCGACGTGAAGGCACGTGTCACCGTTACCCTGAAGACGGGCATTCTGGATCCGCAGGGCAAAGCCATCGAAGGCGCGCTGAAATCGCTCGGCGTCGATGGCGTGGCCAGCGTCCGTCAGGGCAAGGTGTTCGACATCGAGCTCGCCAGCGCGGACAAGGCCAAGGCCGAAGCCGCGCTGAAGGAGGCCGCTGACAAGCTTTTGGCGAACACGGTGATCGAGAATTATCGCGTCGAGATTGTGTAGCGTTCACAGCCATCCGACGCGGCGGAAGCGCCAATAGAGCGCGATGCACGAAATCAGCATCAGGCCGAGTACGGCAAAATAACCGTACTCCCACTCCAACTCCGGCATGTGCTTGAAGTTCATGCCGTAGATTCCTGCGACCGCCGTTGGGATGGCGATGATCGCGAGCCATGAAGCAAGCCTCTTGGAGACCACGGTCTCCTGAGCCTGGCCGACCAGCAGACTCGCTTCGAAGGCGAAGGCCAGCACCTCGCGCATGGAATCGATGCGCTCCTGGATATTCCGGACGTGGTCGGTGACGTCCCGGAACAGAGGCTGCATGGTCTGACGCACCATCGACAGCTCGTCATGCTCGAGCCGACGGCAGACTTCGACCAGCGGGCCGATCGCATTGCGCAGCCGCAACAGATCGCGGCGCAGCATGTAGAGCCGCTCGATCTGCGCCTTGGTGATCACGTTGGAGAGCACGTGGTCCTCGATCTCCTCGACCTCCTCATGGATGCTTTCGAGCACGGGGGAGTAGTTGTCGACGATGAAATCGAGGATGGCATAGAGGATGTAGTCCTCGCCCCGGGCCAGCGCCCGCGGACAGCTTTCGCAGCGCGCGCGCACCGCGGTGTAGGACGTCGAGGCGCCGTGGCGTACCGTCACGAGATAGCCGTCGCCGACGAAGATGTGCGTCTCGCCGAAGGCTATCCGGCCGTCGATCAGTTGCGCTGTACGCGCGACGATGAACAGGGCTTCGCCATATTGCTCGATCTTCGGCCGCTGATGGGCGTTGTTGGCATCTTCGATTGCGAGCTCGTGCAGATCGAATTGCTTCTGCACCGCGGCGAGCAGCGCCATGTCGGGCTCGTGCAACCCGATCCAGACGACGTGCCCGGGCTTTGCCCGCCAGCTCGAGGCTTCGCTGATCGCGATGTTGGCCACGCGCCGGCCGTCGACATAGGCGCCGGCAGCAACGACGCCCTCGGTGGAGACCGGTTCGGCTGGGGATGTAGGCGACGACGGGACGTTCATGGCTTCAATCCCCGGCAAAATCGTTGGCCAAAGGGCGGGTTATGGCCTGTGCACAAAGCCGTCAGGTGAGGCTAGCACTGGTAAAATCCGCGTCAAATGGTTATGTCTCCTCACGATTTGGCCGCCGGCCAGCCCGATTCCATTCCTCGCTTCGGAACTCAAAGCCATGAAAGCCGCCATCCTCGTCTTTCCCGGAATCAACCGCGAGCGCGACATGGCGCGTGCGCTGAAGCTGATCTCGGGACACGAGCCGGCGATGGTCTGGCACGCTGAGATGTCGCTCCCCGTTGGGACCGATCTCGTCGTGGTGCCCGGTGGCTTCTCCTATGGCGATTACCTGCGCTGTGGCGCCATCGCCGCGCGCGCGCCGGTGATGGACGCGGTGCGCGACTATGCGGCGAAGGGCGGGCTCGTGCTCGGCGTCTGCAACGGTTTCCAGATCCTCTGCGAGTCCGGCCTGTTGCCGGGCGTGCTGATGCGCAATGCGCGGCTGAAGTTCATCTGTCACGACGTGCATCTGCGCGTCGAACGCTCCGACACGCCGTTCACCCGCGGCTACAATGCCGGCCAGGTGATCCGCGTGCCGGTCGCCCATGGCGAGGGCAATTACGAGGCGGATGAAGAGACCATCAAGCGGCTCGAAGGCGAGGGGCGGGTGCTCTACCGCTACTGCTCGGCCGAAGGCGTGGTCGACGAGGCCCACAACATCAACGGCGCAGCGCATTCCATTGCCGGCATCGTCAACGACAAGGGCAACGTGCTCGGCATGATGCCGCATCCGGAAAACCACGTCGAAGACATCATGGGCTGCACCGACGGCCGTGGCCTGTTCGCCGGCCTCGCGGCGCATCTCGACCTCGCGGCATGAACCTCGTCACGCGACATCGCGGCTGACCGAGGGTTGTTCGATGACGTGGCGCTGCTTTCGAGCTACGCGCCCGATGGAGGCGTCGCCTTCCGCTTCACCCGCTTGATCGTGCCGGAAAAGGTGAACAGCCGACGCTCGCCGGCCATCATCTCGCCGCGCAGGAAGATCAGCGAGCCGCCGGCGCGGGTGACCTCGCCGGTGCATTCGATCAGCTCGCCCTCGTGGCCGGCATCGAGGAATTCGCAGCCAAAATTGACGGTCACGCCCCGGCCGTCCAACGCATGGCGGCCGATCGCGAACAGGCAATAATCGGCGAACGCCATGAAGCATCCGCCGTGGACGTTTTGGGACCCGTTGAGGTGCTTTTTCTCCACCCGGAAGGCGCAGCGGACGCGGCCGTCCTCCTCGAAGCGGTGCCAGAAGGGGCCGATATGGTTCTCAAAACTGTCGCGAATCCAGGTCTGCCAGCCCTTGAATTCCCCCTCGGTCGCGACGTGCAGGTCGGGGCGGGGGGAAGAAGTCGTCTTGGTCAGCTCGTGCAAGGAATGGGGCCTTCAAATGAGAGGTTTTTGCCCTTAAATCCGATCCGTCCGTGCTGTGCAATTCCTGTTCCCGCGGGCCCCTTCTGCAAAACTATGGACAGTGGGAAAATGCGCCTTAAAGGGCTTTTCGCGAGGCCCGGATGTTCCTAAGAACGGCCAGACCCCGCCGAAAGCGCCGAATCCATGCTCAAGAACGAACCGAAGATCACCCCCGAACTCGTAGCCGCCCACGGGCTCAAGCCCGATGAGTATGAGCGCATCCTGAAGCTGATCGGGCGGGAGCCGACCTTCACCGAGCTCGGCATCTTCTCGGCGATGTGGAACGAGCACTGCTCGTACAAATCCTCGCGCATCCATCTCCGCGGCCTGCCGACGAAAGCACCGTGGGTGATCCAGGGCCCCGGCGAGAACGCCGGCGTGATCGACATCGGCGACGGGCAGGCGGTTGTCTTCAAGATGGAGAGCCACAACCACCCGAGCTACATCGAGCCCTATCAGGGAGCAACCACCGGCGTCGGCGGCATCTTGCGCGACGTCTTCACCATGGGCGCGCGCCCCATTGCCTGCCTGAACGCGCTGAGCTTTGGCGCACCCGAGCATCCCAGGACGCGGCATCTCGTCTCCGGCGTGGTCGCCGGTGTCGGCGGCTACGGCAATTCCTTCGGCGTGCCGACGGTCGGTGGGCAGGTGCGCTTCCACACCCGCTATGACGGCAACATCCTCGTCAACGCCATGGCGGTCGGCCTCGCCGACGCCGACAAGATCTTCTATGCGGCCGCCTCCGGCGTGAACATGCCGATCGTCTATCTCGGCTCCAAGACGGGCCGCGACGGCATTCACGGCGCCTCGATGGCGTCGGCCGAGTTCGATGACAAGTCCGAGGAGAAGCGCCCCACCGTTCAGGTCGGCGATCCCTTCGCCGAGAAGCTGCTGCTCGAGGCCTGCCTCGAGATCATGGAGAAGGGCTGTGTCATCGCGATCCAGGACATGGGTGCGGCGGGGCTCACATGCTCGGCAGTCGAGATGGGCGCCAAGGGCGACCTCGGCGTCGATCTCGATCTCGACGCGGTGCCGACGCGCGAGACCGGCATGAGCGCCTACGAAATGATGCTCTCGGAGAGCCAGGAGCGCATGCTCATGGTGCTCAAGCCCGAGAAGGAGAAAGAGGCCGAGGCGATCTTCAAGAAGTGGGGGCTGGATTTCGCCGTGGTCGGCTACACCACGCCCAGCAAGCGCTTTGTGGTCAAGCATGGCGGCGATGTCATGGCCGACCTGCCGATCAAGGAGCTCGGCGACGAGGCGCCGGTCTATGACCGCCCGCATGTCGCCTCAAGCGCGCTGCCGGTCGTGCATGCCCGCGAGGTCGCGGCGCCGATGGGCATTGGTGCTGCGGTCGAAAAGCTGATCGGCACGCCCGAGCTGTGCAGCAAGCGCTGGGTCTGGGAGCAGTACGACCACGTCATTCTGGGCAATACGGTGCAGCGCCCCGGCGGCGATGCTGCCGTCGTGCGCGTGGAGGACGGGCCGAAGGGCCTCGCGATGACGGTGGACGTCACGCCGCGCTATTGCGAGGCTGATCCATTCGAAGGTGGCAAGCAGGCGGTGGCCGAAGCCTGGCGCAACATTACCGCGGTCGGCGGCAAGCCGCTCGCGATCACCGACAATCTCAACTTCGGCAATCCGGAGCGACCCGAGATCATGGGCCAGTTCGTCGGCTGCCTGAAGGGCATTTCGGAAGCCTGCCGCGCGCTGGATTTCCCGGTCGTGTCCGGCAACGTCTCGCTCTACAACGAGACCAACGGCCGCGCGATCCTGCCGACGCCCTCGATCGGCGGCGTTGGCGTGCTCGATGATTTCACCAAATCCGCTTCGCTCGCCTTCAAGGCCGAGGGCGAGGCGATCCTCCTGATCGGCGAGACCCATGGCTGGCTCGGCCAGTCGGTTTATCTGCGCGACATCTGCGGTCGCGAGGAGGGCGCGCCGCCGCCGGTCGATCTCGCTGCCGAGAAGCGCAATGGCGACGTCGTACGCGGCATGATCCATGCGGGCACTGCGACGGCGGCACATGACCTCTCCGACGGCGGCCTCTTGATCGCGCTGGCCGAGATGGCGATGGCCAGCGGCATCGGCGCGCGTCTTTTGGCTGCGCCGGCCGCACTCGTGCCGCACGCCTATTGGTTCGGCGAGGACCAGGCGCGCTACATCGTGACCGTGCCTGAGACGCAGGCCGGCCTCGTGCTTGCAAAGATGCGCGGCTGCGAGGTGCCCTGCGTGCGCATCGGCACCACCGGCGGCGACGCGATCGCAATTGTCGGCGAGGCGCCAGTCAAGATCGACACTCTGCGCACCGCATTCGAGCGCTGGTTGCCGGAGTATATGGGCGCGAAGGTGGTGTAAGTCCCACAGTCTCTCGTCATTGCGAGGAGCGAAGCGACGAAGCAATCCAGGCTCGCGCCGCGGAGACAGTCTGGATTGCTTCGCTGCGCGCTCGCAATGACGAAATGAGAGAGCTGGGCTCACAACACCCGCGTCGCGCCGGGAATCTTTCGTAGCGCTGCGGTGGCCGCCCAGCTCAGGATCGCCGTGAGCACGAACGCAATCGTCGCCTTGACGATCGCCGGCACGCTGACGTCGAACAGGTAATACTGGATCCACAGCACGATCGGATAGTGCACCAGGAAAATGCCGTAGGCTTCGCCCTGCATGCGATCGAGCAACGTCGGTCCCGGTGCTTTCGAGTGCAGGAAGAAGGCGAGGATCGTCAGCAGGATTGCGGCCGAGAACAGCACGAAGAACGAGCCGTAGATTGCATGATACCACCACGGCAGATGAGGCGGATTGCCCAGGATCTCGCGCTTGACGAAAATCATGCACCACATGCCCGCGTAGGGGAGCAGTGTAACGAACAGCCAGCTCCATCGGCTTTTCGGTAACTGGCCCTCCGGGCCCAGCACGCCGGTGGCCATGCCGGCACAGCCGACGCCCGCGCCGATGAAGAAATAGGAGGCATAGAGCAGCACACGGCTCGCCTGCACCGAGAACGGCCCGAACTCGAACCAGTGATTGACGCCGTAATAGATCAGCATCGGGATGTAGGCGATCTCGGTGACGATCCAGAGCAGCAGCCAGAACCGCCACGGCTCCTTGAAGCCTTGCTGCGAAATCCGGTTGATCGGAAACACCAGCGTGGACGAGACCCGGTAGAGCAGGCACGCCGTGACATCGAAGGCGAGCAGCACCCAGACGAACCAGATTGGACCGCTTGGCCATGGCCCGACGGTCACCGTCTTCCACCAGAACGCCGAGAAGGTGAGATCAGAGCCGCCCTGCAATGCCAGCGCGTAATAGGCGAGCGGGATCAGCGTCAGCGCGCAGACGGCGAAGGGAAGGCCGAGCCGCAGCAGGCGGTCGCGGATGAAGGCCAGCGGTGCCTTGTGGCCGAGGCCGGGCCATACGAACAGGCCTGACAGGAAAAAGAACATCGCCATGAAGAACGAGTCATTGGCGAGCACGATCAGATCGAACCCGATCCACTCGGTCGGATCGGTGTGACCGAAATAGGTATAGGGGATGACGGCATGATGCAGCAGCACCACCAGAGTCAGGAACGTACGCGCCCGATCGAGCGACAGGTTTCGTGCTTTGCTCTTGGGAGCTGCGCTGACCTCAGCGCCAGCCGTCGCCGTAGGTGAGATCGTTGTCATGTTCGCCCCGGTTGCATCCTTCCCTGGGTGCGGATGTTGCCGCTGGGACGGGAATTCAGCAAGTTCTGTTTAGCCTGACTCTGCTTCGTCTCGCCGCCGTACCAGTGGCGGAGGAACCGGTCCCATCCCCTGCACGTTAGAGTTCACGAAATCTTTAATTACCCGTCCGCTTTGGCGGCGCGGACCTCGCGGAGCAGGCGATGACCATCCTGAAATGGGCGCTGATCTTCCTGTTGATCTCGATCGTGGCGGGCGTGCTCGGCTTCACCGGCGTTTCGGCCGCCTCCGCCGATATCGCGCGCTTCCTGTTCTACGTCTTCGTCGTGATCTTCCTGGTGCTCCTGGTGTTGGGGCTCACGATCTTCAGGGCGTAGCTACCTAAGTCATTCCGGGGCGATGCGAAGCATCGAACTGTGGTGCGCAATTGCGCACCTGAGAATCTCGAGATTCCGGGCTCGGTCCTGCGGACCGCCCCGGAATGACAGCATCCAAAAATTACCCCACTTCCTCGATCTTCACCTTGTCAGGATAGAAGGCGAGATGGCCGGAGATCTCCGTCATGGCGGGGAACGGCGTCTCGTAGGTCCAGATCGCATTGTCCAGCGTCGTGCCGTCAGCCTTGACGCTGAAATAGCTTGCGTCGCCCTTGTAGGGACAATGAGTGACGCGGTCGGTCCGTTCGAGCACGGCCATGTTGGCGTCCTCCCGCGGTACGTATTGGACGGCCGGATACCGGGCCTCCTTCAGCGTCAGCGCCTTCGTGGTGTCGGCGATAACGACGTCGCCCGCCGTCACGCGGACGCGCCTGGGGTTGTGAGTGATGGTGATGGGGTGGTCGGGGCCCGGAAGCTTCATGATATCACGCCTTTTTGGTCGATTGGCCACGCGCGGCACTTTGTCGTGCCTTTATCCCGCTCGAAGGCGGAATATAGTCGTTGAAAGCGTGACCTAGAAGGCCGTTCACGCTAAGTTTGGGCCTGCCGGTCCCGGGGACCCCGGCAAGTGAGTCGAAGGCCTGAATTCGAAGGCGGTAGAAGGAGCGAGAGCAGAATGCCAATGGACGCCCACGATATCGAGGCGATGATCAAGGCAGCGATCCCCGATGCCGAGGTGACGATCCGGGACCTCGCCGGTGACGGCGACCATTATGCCGCGACCGTGATCTCGGAATCCTTCCGTGGAAAGTCCCGCGTTCAGCAGCACCAGATTGTCTATCAGTCGCTGCGCGGCCAGATGGGAGGTGTGCTTCACGCGCTGGCCCTGCAGACCGGCGTGCCCGGAAGCTGATGGCGAATTGATCTTTTGGCGGCGGGGTAGGCCATGGCTGCGGACAATTCACGCGGCGCGATGTTTCGTGTCATCGTGCCGGACCAGCCGGGCCGCGTGACCTATGTCGAACTGTTCTTCGATCTCGTCTTCGTCTACGCCGTCACGCAGATTTCGCACACGCTGCTCGGCCGTTTCACGCCGCTCGGCGCCGTCCAGGTCACGCTGCTGTTCCTCGCGGTGTGGTGGGTCTGGGTCTACACTGCCTGGGTCACCAACTGGCTGAACCCCGAACTGACGCCGGTCCGCGTCCTGCTCTTCCTGATGATGCTGGGCGGCCTCGTGCTCTCGACCTCGATCCCGACGGCGTTCGAGGGGCGGGGGCTGTGGTTTGCGATTGCCTATGCGGCCATGCAGGTTGGGCGGACGGCCTTCTGGCTGTTCGTGACGCCGCCGCACCGGATCCTGGTGCGGCACAATGCGATCCGCATCCTGCTCTGGCTCTCGGTCTCTGCCGTGCTGTGGATCGCCGGTGGGTTTGCGGAGGGCGAGACTCGGCTATGGTTCTGGCTCGCGGCCGTGGTCTTCGAATACATCTCGCCAGCCGCACGCTTCTGGGTGCCGAAGCTGGGATTTTCGTCGGTCGAGGCCTGGGCGGTCGAGGGCGGCCATATGGCCGAACGCTGCGCCGGCTTCATCATCATCGCGCTGGGTGAAGCGGTCGTCGTCAACGGCGCGACCTTTGCCGAACTGAGCTGGACCGGGGAGAACATCTTCGCCTTCCTGGCGGCGCTCCTCGGCAGCATCGCGATGTGGTGGATCTATTTCCACAAGGGCGCGGAAGCGGGCTCCGAGCTGATCTCGAAATCCGCCGAGTCCGGTCGGCTGGCGCGGCTCGCCTACACCTACCTGCACATGCCAATCATTGCCGGCATCATCCTGACCGCCGTGTCTGATGAGCTCGTGCTGAAGCATCCGACCGGACATTCCGATCTCAGGACGGTATTGAGCACGGTCGGTGGTCCCCTGGTGTTCTTGGTCGGCACCATCCTGTTCAAGCACGCCATCCGCGGCTTCCTTCAACTTTCGCACGGCGTCGGCATTCTCATGCTTCTGGCGTTGGGCTGGTTCGGCGGCGAATTGTCTCCACTCTGGCTCTCGATCGCGACGACGGCGATCCTGATCGTGGTGGCGGTGTGGGAGTCGGTGTCGTTGGGGTCGAAGTCCGAAGGGGCTGATTGAACCGCCGGTGCCGATCGGACTATCGGTCGGGACCGCCGGCTGTCGTGACCTACGGCTTCGTTCACGAGGACCGGCGCTGGCGTATCGACAATATCCGCACCACCAAGTTGGTCGGTGTGGGACATGTTGACGCGGTCGTTGAGGGACTCCTGAGCCAGCGCTCTCATTGGAGAAGCCTACTCCACGGCCTCCATTGCATGCACCGAGAACATCTTGGCGGCGTCCGTCCACGTCTCCCGCACCCGCCAGCCGGCGCCGCGCGCGAGCGCTGCAAACCGTTCGATGCTGTATTTGTAGCTGTTCTCGGTGTGGATGCTCTCGCCCGGTCGGAACGAGAAGCTGGTGCCCAGCATGCGCACGGTCTGGCTCTTCCTGCTGATCAGGTGCATCTCGATGCGGTGCTGCTCGCGATTGTAGATCGCGCGATGCGTAAAGGCGGAGAGATCGAAATTGCCGCCAAGCTCGCGGTTGATGCGCACGAGCACATTAAGGTTGAAGCGGGCGGTGACACCGGCGGCGTCGTTGTAGGCGTCGTGGAGCACCCGCTCGTCCTTTTCGAGGTCCGCACCGATGATCATCAGCGCGCCCTGGCCCAGGATCCGGCGCGCGCTCTTCAAGAACGCCTGGGCTTCGTGCGGCTCGAAGTTGCCGATGGTCGAGCCGGGAAAGAAGCCGACCTTCGGCAGGTTGGCAACCGCGGGCGGCAGCTCAAACGGCGTGGTGAAGTCTGCGGCGACCGGATGGATGCCGAGCGAGGGGAAATCCCGCCGCAAGCCGTTCGCCTGCCCCTGAAGGAAGTCGCCGGAGATATCGACGGGCACGTAGGCGGCGAACCTGCAATGCTTCAGGAGCAGGCGGACCTTGGTGGTCGCGCCGGCGCCGAACTCGACCAGCGCCGCATGCTCCGGCATGATTTTCGCGATCTCGCTGCCACGCTCGCGCAGGATCGAGAGCTCGGTGCGCGTCGGGTAATATTCCGGCAGGCGCGTGATCGCCTCGAACAGCTCCGAACCGGTCGCGTCGTAGAAATATTTCGGAGACAGCTTTTTCGGCTGCTGCGACAGATCTCCGATGGCGTCGCGGGCAAAGGCGGTGGTCTGTTCGTCAGGAAGATGGGCTTCGGCCAAAGCGCTGGCGTGCACATTCATGATACTCTCCTGAACGCGCTGTCCGGCGCGCGGTTGTCGTCGGATGAGAACTAAAGCCCGATGAGATCGCGCTTTAGGTCGTTGTTTGAGCATGATCTCTTCGGAAAACCGCTTCACACTTTTCCGGATCATGCTCTAGTCGTAGTCGGCGAGGCGTAATCCCGTGAATTGCCAACGGTGGTGCGGGTAGAAGAAGTTGCGATAGGTGATACGGCTGTGCCCGCCCGGAGTTGCAAGCGAGGAGCCGCGCAGCACCAGCTGATTGACCATGAACTTGCCGTTGTACTCGCCGAGCGCGCCTTCCACGGCGCGGTAACCGGGATAGGGCGAATATGAGCTGCGGGTCCATTGCCAGACGATGCCGAAGGCATCGTTGAGCTGGCCGGCGCGGGCCGCGACCTCCCATTCCATCTCGGTCGGCAGGTGCTTTCCGGCCCAGCGCGCGAACGCATCCGCCTCGTAATAGCTGACATGACAGACTGGGGCATCGGGATCGACCGGCTTAAGGCCGGCGAGCGTCATCATGTGCCAGCGACCGTCGATCTCGCGCCAGTGGCCCGGCGCCTGCCAGCCCTCGCTGCTGACCGCGGCAAAGCCGTCCATCAGCCAGAGCGGCGCGGTTCGGTAACCGCCGTCGCGTATGAAGGCGAGCCATTCGGCATTGGTGACGAGATTGCGCGCGATCCTGACGGGACCCACCAGCGCGCGATGCGCCGGCTTCTCATTATCGAAATGAAAGCTGTCGTCGGCATGTCCGATGCTGTGAATGCCTTCGTTCAGGGATAGCCATTCCGCACCCGTCTTGTTCGGGGCCGGGAAGCGCCAATCACGATCGTAAGCGGGGAGAACTGGATTCTGCGCAAAGGCGTGCAGGATATCCGTGAACATCAACTCCTGGTGTTGCTGCTCATGATTGAGGCCGACTTCGACCAGCGGGCTGATGGCGCGAAGCTTGGCCTCGTCCGCCTCGCGGAAGAATCTTACGACGGCGGCATCGACGTAGGTTCGATAGGCGGTGACCTGATCGGCGCTTGGCCGCGTGATGTCGCCGCGGCGATGCCGAGCGTGGCGTGGACCGGCGCTGACGTAATAGGAATTGAACAGGAATGCGAAGTCGGGATGGAAGGGCTTATAACCCGGACAGTGCTCGCCAAGCAGAAACTGCTCGAAGAACCAGGTCGTATGCGCGCGGTGCCATTTCGCGGGGCTCGCATCCGGCATGGACTGGATCTGCTGGTCTTCCGCGCTGAGCGGGGCGGCGCGGCGCTCAGTCTCGTTACGGACCGCCACAAAGGCATCCACCAGCGCTTCGTCCAAGCTGCCGGATTCGGAGAAAGGTGACGCTGGGAGCGGGCTGGCCGTCGCGGAGGCTTGTTTCGTCACGATTTTCTCCGGGTGGACAAGAGAACGTTGCAGACGTAGCTCGGTTCCAAGAGACAGGTTCGTCCTAGATAGGGCCTCCGTTACGGGATAAAAGTCCTCCTCGGTGATGATATTAGAGCCATCAGGCTATGGCCCCGCCGGCCCCGAATATGGGCGGACCGGCCGCATGGCAGGGCTTCGTCGCCGCCATTTTACTTTGGATGTCCAATAGTTTGCGCTACATATACAGGCAGGTATCGGGTTAGATGGCTGAGCCGCCCGAAGCGATGAGGGCTCCGCCCCGGAAGGACATGGATATGAGCATCGAGGAATTCATCGACAGCGAAGTGAAGTCGAACGACGTGGTTCTGTTCATGAAGGGCACGCCGCAATTTCCGCAGTGCGGTTTCTCCGGCCAGGTCGTGCAGATCCTCGACCATCTCGGCGTCGGCTATAAGGGCCTGAACGTTCTCGAATCCGCCGAGTTGCGCAACGGCATCAAGGTCTATTCGAACTGGCCGACCATCCCCCAGCTCTATGTGAAGGGCGAGTTTGTCGGCGGCTGTGACATCGTACGCGAGATGTTCCAGGCTGGCGAATTGCAGCAGCTCTTCTCCGACAAGGGCGTTGCCGTCAACGCAGCGGCCTGATCCTTGGCGATGCTGACGCGCCGGATCGGTGGCGCGCAGCTCGAGATCATTGTCGCCGACATCACCACGCTCGGCGTTGACGCCATCGTCAACGCTGCCAACACATCGCTCCTCGGCGGAGGCGGCGTCGATGGTGCGATCCACCGGGCCGCCGGCCCGGACCTTGTCGCCGAGTGCCGCATGCTCCATGGCTGCAAGACGGGTGATGCCAAGATCACGCGGGGCTACCGGCTGAAGGCCGCGCATGTGATCCACACCGTCGGTCCGGTATGGAATGGCGGCACTCTCGGTGAAGACGATCTGCTCGCCTCCTGCTATCGCCGTTCGATGGAGCTCTGCCGCAAGCACGAGCTTGCTTCCGTGGCATTCCCGGCGATTTCGACCGGCATCTACCGTTTCCCGGCGGACCGTGCCGCGCAGATTGCAGTTGCGACCACGGTCGAAGCTCTGGCCACGACTCCTTCGGTCACTCAGGTCATCTTCTGCTGTTTCTCCGAGCCCAGTGCTGTCTTGCATCGTGAGGCGCTGCTCGCGCACGGCGCCGGCGACTGACGATGAGGCTGGGCCGTCGTTCCGCCGAAGCACGTCTGGCCCTCGTGCGTTGGCTGTTTGTCTGCGCTGGCCTGTTGGCATTCGCCGCGGTTGCAGCGGCGGAAGACCTGCTCGCCGGACGTGAGCTCGATCCGCAGAAGCTTGCGCGCATCAGCGACTATCTTCGCAATGAGGTTACGGCCGGCAAGATTCCCGGCGCGATCCTGCTGATCCAGCAGCACGGCAGGCCCGTGCTCTACGAGAGATCTGGTCTGCGCAACGTCAAGACGGCAGCGCCGATGACGGACGATACCATCTTCCGCCTCTATTCGATGTCGAAGCCGGTGACCTCGGTCGCGGCGATGATGCTGCTCGACGACGGCAGGCTTGGCCTCGACGATGCTCTCGCGAGATACATTCCGGCCTTCGCCGACGTGAAGATTGGCGTCGCGCGGCCGGACGGTCGCTTGCGGCTCGAGTCGCCGGCGCGACCGATCACCATCCGCGACCTCCTGCGTCACACCTCCGGCATCACCTACGGCTTCTACGGCGATAATCCCGTGCGCAGGCTCTATGCGCAGGCCGGCCTGTTTGACGGCGATCCCGACAATGCGGAATTCGTCGCGCGGCTGGCGCGATTGCCGCTGGCCGAGCAGCCGGCGACGCTGTGGGACTACGGCCATTCGACTGACGTGCTCGGTCGAGTGATCGAGATCGTCTCGGGACAGTCGCTCTATCAGTTCGAGAAGGAGCGGCTGCTCGATCCGCTGGGGATGAGCGATACCGCTTTTTTCGTCGCCGACGATGCGAAGCGACAATTGATCGCAGAGCCGTTGCCAAGCGACTGGTTCGACCGTCCCGTCGCCGGCATTAGGGAGGCGACCGCACCGCATCGCTGGGAATCCGGCGGTGCGGGCGTGGTGGGCACCATCGGCGACTATGCGCGCTTTGCGCAGATGCTGCTCAATGGCGGCGAGCTCGACGGAAGGCGCTATCTCAGGCACGAGACGGTCGCGCTGATGACCTCGGACCAGATCGGCGACGGGACCGGCATCGAGAAGGATCCCGAATTCTATTTTCCGGGCCCTGACAGCGGTTTTGGCCTGGGATTTGCTGTTCGCACGGAAGCGAACGCGCCGCTGCCGGCCGGCGAATATCGCTGGGACGGTGTCGGCGGCACCTTCTTCTTCATCGATCCCGCGGACGACATGTTTGTGATCTGCATGATGCAGTCGCCGGCGCAGCGCGGGACGATCCAGACCGAATTGAAGCGGCTGGTCTACGAGGCGATGGAGCGCTGATCACGCCCCGCGCACGATCTCGCGCACATGGCCGATCGTCTCCTCGATCATCGCAGCCGTCACGTCGAGATGCGTGCAGGCGCGGATACGGCCATCCATCATCGCAAGCGTCACGCCGCGCGAGCGCAAGGCACCGACCATCCTGTCGCCGGGGACGCCGGTGCCGTCGGGCTTGAAGAACACGAGATTGGTCTCGGGCTCCTGCACCTCGATGCCTGCGATCTGCGACAGCCCACGCGCCAGCGAGCGTGCATTGGCGTGGTCATCCGCAAGGCGATCGACGTGGTGGTCTAGCGCATAGATGCAGGCGGCCGCGCAGACGCCGGACTGCCGCATCGAGCCGCCGAGGCGCTGCTTCCACTGCCAGACCGCGTCGATGAAGTCGCGCGAGCCGGCCAGCACGCCGCCGATCGGTGCGCCGAGGCCCTTCGAGAAATCGATCCAGGCCGAATCCCAGCCTGCCGCCATGTCACGCGCTGAGATTCCGGCGGCGACGGTAGCGTTGAGCAGGCGCGCCCCGTCCATGTGGGTGGCAAGACCATTCTGCTTCGCGATCGCGACGATCTCGTCGAGCGCCGCTTTCTTCCAGATCGTGCCGCCGCCGATATTGGCCGTCTGCTCGACGCTGACCACCCTCTGCGTCGGCTGGTAGCGCGTGCGCGGATGCAGCGCCTTGCGGAGGGTGTCTGGGGTGAACTGTCCGTCGGGACCCTGGAGCTGCGTGATCTGGAAGCCGCCGAGCGCGGCATGTGCGCCGCCTTCGCGCGCGATGATATGTGCGGTTTCATGCGCGAGGATCTCATCGCCAGGACGGCAGTGCACCAGCGTCGCGGTGACGTTGCACATCGTGCCCGAGGGCATGAATACTGCAGCTTCCTTGCCGAGCAGGTCTGCGACGCGCTCGCAGAGCGCATTGGTGGTCGGGTCGTCGCCGACCTGCTCGTCGCCGACCTCCGCGCGCGCCATCGCCTCGCGCATCGCGGGCGTCGGCCGCGTCTGCGTGTCCGAGAGCAGGTTGATGCGCACCGGCGGCGCCTTGGGATCGACGGGGGGAGGAGTATAGAGCATGCGACGCCTCTTGGATTGGGACGGCCCTTGCCGGGTCTCTTAAGCAAAAAGGCCCCGGTTTTGCCGGGGCCTTTCGAACTTCGTTATCAGCGCGAATAGAATTCGACGACCAGATGCGGCTCCATCTGCACCGGGAACGGCACGTCGGAGAGGCCGGGGATGCGCGCGTATTTCGCGGTCATCTTGCCGTGGTCGACTTCGAGATAGTCGGGAACGTCACGCTCCGGGAGCTGGCTCGCTTCGAGAACGTGGGCCAGCTGCTTGGAAGCTTCCTTGACCTCGATCACGTCGCCGACCTTGAGCTGGTAGCTCGAGATGTTGACCTTGCGGCCGTTCACCTTGATGTGCCCGTGGTTGATGAACTGACGTGCTGCGAAGATCGTGGAGACGAACTTGGCGCGGTACACGACCGCGTCGAGACGGCGCTCCAGGAGGCCGATCAGGTTCTCACCGGTGTCGCCCTTCAGACGGCTCGCCTCGACATAGATGCCGTGGAACTGGCGCTCAGAGATGTTGGCGTAATAACCCTTGAGCTTCTGCTTGGCGCGGAGCTGCACGCCGAAGTCGGAGAGCTTGCCCTTGCGGCGCTGGCCGTGCTGGCCGGGGCCGTATTCCCTGCGGTTCACGGGGCTCTTCGGGCGGCCCCAGATGTTCTGGCCCATACGGCGATCGATCTTGTACTTCGCCTCACTGCGCTTAGTCATCGCGTCCTCTTGATAGAGTTAGGTTGGTTTGAGGAAACGCGCCCTCCTGTGTGACCGGGAAACCCGGCACCGACAGGCCCCATCCCCAAAGCTTCAAGGGACAAGGCCACGGGTCGCGAAACGCTTCGCGGGCCGAAACCGGCCCGCGAGCAGGCGGCTTTTAGGAGAAATCGGGCCGTCCTGTCAATCTTTTACGTTGCCACAGCGCGGATCGGCTTGGGTTCGGCGGCCTGGCGGCTGCCACGCAATTCGGCAGCGATTTCAGTGTTCAGGACCTGTTCCAGCCGGGTCAGGACCCGCGCGATCGGGGCGGCATCGGTAATCCGGTGATCCCAGCGAAGGACGACATTGATGGTCTGGTCCGGCTCGGCCACCCCATAGCTCAGGATGAACGGCCCTGGCGTGATGGCGTGGAGCTCGCCCCCGCCATAGGCCGCGACCGAGGTGACCGAATAGCTGCCAAAAAAGCTGGCGCGCTGGCGGCCGAAATTGAGCCCGATCAGCCAGGCCAGCCGGCGCAGCGGCAGCGGCAGGCGCATCGCCAGCATCATCTTGCGAACCATCGGCACGTCCTGGAGCGGGGCTTCCTTGGCATGCCGGATCAGGACGTCGATCTCGGCCAGCGGCAGATCGTCCGGGCCGGCAATCCGCTGCGCCACCACGCATTCCTCGCCGTCCACGAGGCGAGCGACCGCCACCATCGCCACGCTTTTGGGCAGCTCATAGAAGGTCGGCCACGGCCATTTGGCATAGAGCGTGCGCAGGATCGGTTCATCCCTGGCGACGAGCGCAAAGGCCTTGACGAAGATCGCGGCCCAGCCGGCCGGCACCTTTGCGCTCGCGCGCGCGTCGAGCACGGGGCGGATCTGGAGCGGCCGCGACAGCGAGACGAAGGGCACGCCCATCGAGGCGTGCATGAGGTCGAAGACCATGCGCCGCAGCAGCGAGATTTTCCTGGGTGTACCGCGCATCGTCCTCGGGTTTCCGCGGGCTCAAATCGGTGTGGCGAGTCGATGGTCCGCCCGCTGCCCTGATCTAGCATGAACCAGCCGGGGCGGAGCCAGCGGCTTCATGCACCATGCTCTTCTCAGCCTCAGAAGAAGACCCGCGAATTTCGGTAAAATCATGTCATTTCAATGCTTTAAATAGCTAATTTGATGTGACCTGCTACCGACCTTGAGAATCGCGCGAAGGACGACCTACCGCTTGATACCCTCGAACGCCGCCATGATGCCGCGCTGGAACAGCGACCAGTCGAAGCCGAGCGCAATGGCGCGGTAGCCGCGGTCGATCAGGCGGTTGGCCTGCTCGGCGGTGCGCGCCGCCCCGCCGATCGGCACGCCGCTTTTGAGAATACCGGCCTCGGCCCGGGCGATCAGCTCCAGCAGTTCCGGGTCCTCCATCTGGCCACGCTTGTTGATGGAGGTGGCGAGATCGCCAGGACCGATCACCGCAATGTCGATCCCGGGGGTCGCCATAATCTCGTCGATGCGATTAACCGCCTCGACATGCTCGATGGTGATCATGCAGAGCATCTCGTCGTCGGCTGAAGCCATGTAGTCGGGCATCGATTGGCCCCAGCGGAACGGAGCATGGAAGGGGCCCCAGAGACGATCGCCGCGCGGCGGATAGCGAACGCTGCGCACCGCTTTCTCAGCTTCCGCGCGACTCGTGATCATCGGGAAATTGATGCCGAAGGCGCCGATGTCCATAGGGGCCTTGGCAAGCCAGGGCTCGTTGGCGGCGATGCGCACCAGCGGCGTGCATGGCGTGCCGGTCGTGGCGGCGATCATCGCATGCGCTTCGGTCAACCCGATTGGCCCGTGCTCGAGATCGACGATGATCCAGTCGAGCGAGCGCGCCATGATCTGTACGGTCTGCACGCTCGGAATGGTCGCGATCGCTCCGAAGGCGGGTCGCCCTTCGCGCCAGAGCTGGCGGAGGTGGTTGAGCGGCGTTGATGTGGCTGACATGGCCAGAACCTGCGGGATAGAGCGGCGCAACCTAGCAGCGTGCCAGCGACGCGAAAAGTCAGGCCGGGACGCGCCCGCCGAAGAACGGCGTGAGCGAAGGGCCGAGGCCGTGCGGTCGGCGGGACGTGAAGATCATTTCCGCACCGGTCTGCACGATCTCCGCGGCGCGCGGACCGAGCAGGTCCGAGACGCGGCGCGCGATTGCGGGGGCCGGGTCGATCCAGTCGACCGGCCAGGGCGCAAGTTTCGTCAGCCGGTCGAGCAGCAGCGGATAATGCGTGCAGGCGAGCACAATCGTGTCGGTGCGTGAGGTCGCATCGTCGGGATCGCCGACAAAGCAGGGTTTCAGTTCAGCGAGGATATCGCCGTCGCTGATTGCATGGCCTCCGAGCGCAGCTTCCGCGAGCGAGGCGAGCTCGGGCGAACCGACCAGCGTCACCTCGCAGCCTTGCGCGAAATCACGGATCAAGGCGCGGGTGTATTCCCGTTTCACGGTGCCCTTGGTGCCGAGCACGGAGACGCGCCGGGTTTTCGATTGCGCGCAGGCCGGCTTGATCGCCGGCACCGTGCCGACGAAGGGTACGGAATAGGCCTCGCGCAAATGCGACAGCACGAGCGTGGAAGCGGTGTTGCAGGCGATCACGACGAGCTCGGGATCGTGCGTGCCGATCAGCTCGCCCATCAGCGGCACCACGCGAGCGATGATCTCATCTTCGCTGTGATGGCCGTACGGAAAGAAGGCGTCGTCGGCGACATAGACGTAATGCGCATCGGGGCGCGCCGCGACGACCTCGCGCAACACGGTGAGCCCGCCGAGGCCGGAATCGAACACCAATATGGTTGGGAAGTCTGCCACGCGGTTACCCTAGCCTTGCCATGGTTACCATTCGGTTTTTGGGGCGCTTTTGCGGCGGACGCGGGTGCGACCCAATTTTGAACGATTCAAATCGCCTCGATTGGGCTCGCCCGCTATCAGATCGCAGCCATGCTGCACCGCAGTTGGGGACATCCGCATTTATTCCGGGGAGCCGACATGATCAGAAACACCAATGCCGGCTGGGGCAGTATCTCCCGCTGGTTTCACTGGATCCTCGCGGTCGCGATCATCGGCATGATCGGCTTCGGCTGGTGGGTCAACCATGTCCCGGCGAGGCCCGACCGCTTCTTCTACCGCTCGATCCACGCCGACATCGGCTATGTGGTCCTGCTGCTCACCGTCATTCGCCTGGCCTGGCGCATAGGCAACCCGACACCGGCGCTGCCGGATGACAGCCGCCCCTGGCAGAAGTTCGCCGCGCGCATCAGTCACGCCGCGCTCTATCTCGTCGTCATCCTGGTCGCGATGCTCGGCTGGGCGCATTCCGGCGCGCATGCGCCCGTCTACTCCAGCTTCTTCGGCCTGTTTCACGTGCCGCAGTTCACCTCTCCCGACCGCGAGGCAGCGCGCGCCTATGAAGACCGCCACATCCTCTTTGCCTATGTGCTGCTGGCTCTGATCGTGGTTCACGTCGCCGCCTCCGCCTGGCACCACTACATCCGCCGCGACCGCGTCGCGGTGCGGATGCTGACGGAGGAAGCGAAGGCGGGGTAGGGGGCGCAAAGTCGCCCGGTCGGCCTTGTTCGTGCGCCTGCGCATCACCGGGACCTACGCCTCGTTCTCGTGGCGTATTTCGCCCGAGCTTTGCTCTTGGGGGCAGAGACGGCATGCTCATGCGCGACTCATGCAGGAATTCAAGATTTCGGTAAAACATAATATCTTTGCCTTTGGGGCTTGAGAGCGTTTCGTCCTGATCGGTGGTCTGACAGGTTCGCGCTTGCCTCAACCAACGGTCGAGTGCATGCTCAGGTCTCCGGAATGCTGAGGATCAGGGTCCCTCGAGGTGGGCTATGATATTTCCGCAAGATCCAGATATTGTGATCGAAAAGGACGTTCACGGCGTCATCAGGGAGCTTCGCCACTTGCAGGCACCCGCGAAGGGTGAGCCCGGTGAACCCGCCAAGCAGGCTGCGCTCGACTATCTGACGTGGGCATCTCAGCGTGAACGACCGTTGTTGCCGCTCAGTCGGGAAGATTTGGCCTATCTCAGCCATACGATCGGCGCTGACGAGACTTCACGATCCAGCGAGTCGCGATTCGCCTGGGCAGAACCGCGTGAGTTGCGCCGGAATGACCACCTCGAGACGACAATCGTCTGGGTCCGGCAAACAACTCCCGTGAAGAATTCTGACCTTGTCGTCGATATTCAAGGCAGCAGCATTCGTCTCGTCGTCAATGATGGCCCCGACGATCAACCACAAATCACGAGCGCGCGCCTGACGACACTCGGAAATGCCGAATTGTCGATCGACGTGGAGAGTGTCGAGAAGCTGATTGGCAAGTTGAAGCCGACATGGGCCGATGCGTTGGATCCGGATGTGGCTCTCAAGCTGTTCGGTTCCGCGCTGGGCCTCGATGGCTCGGCCGGCGCGGTCATCGATGCACGGCTCGTCGCTTATGAGCGGCATGGACGGAAAACCGCCGGGGGCGACGTCAGCTTGGGTCTTGCTGCCAGTGCCACGGTTTTCCTGCCCGTGGGCAGTGGTGACTCCATTGCGCATCGCGTGCTGGTCGACGTCGTGAGCGGCCAGGCCGTTCGCAAAGCGCCGATCGCCTCGGCGTGCCTCGGATCTGTTTTCTCGATCGATCCGGACAGCAAGGAGGGCAACTTCAAGGCCCGCCATGACAGCGGCGACAATCTGCTCGATCCGGAACGCGACTCCGTCACATTGCTGGATCTCAACTACGCGAGCGGCGGACGTCGCGCCCTCACCGGGCCGCGCGTTTCGGTGCTCGATCCATCTGCGCTCGGCAAGTACTACGACCCTCCGACTCAGAGACCTCCCTTCGAGTTTTCGGCCCGAACCAACAATTTTGCTGCAGTCAGCGCCTACTATCATTGCGACTCGATGATGCGGCTGGTCGAGGGGTTCGGCTTCAGTCTTCAAGACCATTTTGGGAAGGTGGCATTGCCTTTGACGGTCGAACATCGTGCCAAGATGCTGTCGGGCCCCGGAGCTCGTGACGGCCGCGGCATCAACGCCTATGTGACACCTTTCCGCGCTGACGCGCTGTTGCCGCAGTTGGACGTCAGGATGTTGTTTGGGCTTGCAGATTTTGCGGACACCTGGAAGAACCCACTGGGACTTGCCGCCGACGCGCGTTTCGTCTGGCACGAGTTCTGCCATGTTCTGATCCTGGCCGCGACCGACTCGACCGAATTCGACTTCGCACACAGTGCCGGCGATGCGCTCGGCGCGATCATGTCTGATCCGGCATCGAAGCTTGGAGCCCCCTGGCGCGGGGTGACGTTTCCCTTCGTCCAGTTGCCGCTGCGACGTCACGATCGCAAGGTTACCGACGGATGGGGGTGGAGCGGCACGCTCTATGAGAAACCCGATCCCACCTATCCGCCGCGGGACCCGGCCGGCTACAATTCCGAGCAGATCCTGTCCAGCACCTTGTTCGGCCTGTACCTTGCCGTCGGCGGTGACGCGGTGCGCCCCAACGCGGCTGATGAGCTGGAGCCGGATGTGGGCGCGCGCAAAGCGGCCGCGAACTACATCGCCTATCTCATCATACGTGCGATCGCTTCACTTGCTCCCGTCAGCACACAGCCGACCCGCGAGGCGAGTCAATTCGCCACCGCCTTGATGGATGCCGACGTCGGTACGTCCTACATCGATTACAACGGATCGCGTCGACTGGGCGGCATGCTGCACAAGGTCGTGCGATGGGCTTTCGAACAGCAAGGTCTGTACCAGGCGTCATTGACGGGGCGACACGACGGTCCGGGCAGTGCGCCGTCGATTGACATCTACATCGATAGCCCCCGCGGGGGAGGATATGAGTACCATTACGAGTGGCAGGCCGCCAAAGACGCTGTCTGGATCCGCTACGCGGCGGATGACGGGACGGACGATCAGGATCCGCCGCGCGCAGGGCAAACAAATTATGTTTACGTCAAGCTTCACAATCGCGGCGACCAGCCGGCGGCCGGGACTTCGGTGGTGGTTTTCACGGCGCTCGACGACGACGTCGCGACATGGGAGACCGCGGGCCAGTGGCAGCAGCTTGGAAACGAAATCACGGGAAGCGTGCCCGCTGGTGGCGAGGCGACGTTCGGGCCTTTCCCATGGACACCGCAGTCGGGCTCCCGAAATGGTCTGCTCGTCCGTTCGACGGCGGCAGGTGACCGCAGCAATATCGATCCCGGGTCCAATCTTGCATGCGCTGCCGGTCCGGTGAACTTGGCCGATCTTGTTCGGGCCGACAACAATCTCGGCTACCGCGAGTGGATAATCCAGTAGAAACTTCGGCCAGGCTCGCCGTTCTCGCCGCGATACGCGATCATGGTCCCGGAGCAGGAGGGAAACCAGGCAGCGTGTCGCTCGTTCCCGACGCGATCGAAGCGTTCCATTCGTCACGGGCTTTCCCGATCAGATCCTGGATGTCATCGCAATAATTGTCGATCAGGTCGATGCACGCGGAGGCAATATATTTGCCTGCAGCGCTGTCGCTCGCATAGTGCACGCCCGCTCGCTCGCGGTTGAGTGCAACCCGCGCGGCCAGCCAGTCGAGCTGATACTGATAATCGGGCGCTATCTTTGCAAGGAGCCCCGACAACAGCCAACTTTGCAGCGAATGGCCGCTTGGAAACGAGGCGTGCGCAGGCGGACCAAACGACGGCAAGAGGCCCGGGCAGACGTATGATGGCCTCGGGCGCAGGTATCGCTTCTTGTAATAGGCCGCCACGATCTGCCCGATCCGTACCGCGAGATTCATGACCACCAGGGTCAGGAGATGCTGATGTCCGTTGACGGCCATCAGGCTCACCCAGTAACCGGGCGCGTTATCATGCTGCGCCACGATCTCGCCCATGTAGCGTTCGCGGTCGGTCTGCATGAGCAGCTGAAGCTGGGTAATTTCCGCCTTGACGAAGGCTTCGAAAGTCGTCGCGTTCGACGGCTGCCAACCGAGGAGGTCCGCGGGCAGGGCGATAGACTTCCAGTTGGTCGCATCGACGAACTCGGTCAGGTAGAGCAACGACAGGACATCCGGGTCCCACGGTCCAACTCTGTTCTGCCAGGCTTCTTTGGGCAGCAAATCTTCCGGAAAGCTCGGATCGACGTTAGGCCCAAGGTCGAATTGCAGGGTCAGGGGTCGGAAGCCGAGTTCGGGCGGCGTGGCGCCGAACGCCATGCCCATCCCCATACCCATGCCCATGCCCATACCCATTCCCATACCCATGCCCATTCCCATTCCCATACCCATTCCCATGTCGTCCTCCTCCAGGGTTGTTCTGCCGAATACGTTGACCGTCGCTGGGAAGCGATCAAGCACCAGGACGCGCTTCGTCAGGCGCGCTAGCGGGGCAATCCGGCCTTGATGAATCGCTCGGCCATCAGTGCGCGCCGCTCCGGCTGCTTGATCGGGTACCAACTAATAAACTTCTCCACCGAAAACGCTGGGTCGATGTTGAGGAGCCTGGCGCCGACCTCACGTGCCTGATCGAGCGACCCCGCTGCGACAAGACTCGCCACAAGAAGTCGCAAATTTGCGACAAATTGCGGGGCTGCCGCCATGACCTTCGTGCCCCAGTGCACGGCCTCGTCAAAAGTCTCATTGGTGTAATGCGCGTTGGTGAGCGCCGATTGATAGAAATAGGCATACGGGTCCAGCGGCGACAGCGATATTCCGTAGGAAGCGCGTGCGACCGCACGCGGTCCATCGCCAAGATAGCAATATGTCGAGGCGCTCAGCGACCAGGCGATCGCCGAATTGGGCGTTCCGCCGATGGCGCGATCGAAGGCATCGAGAGCGCGATCGTAGGAGCCGAACAGAAAGGAATGGACGTGCCCGAATATCGCGAGTGCCAATGGGTCCGACGGTTCGAACTCGAGCGCGCGTGACGCGAGGCGCAAGGCCTCGCGGGAATCGGCTTTGAAATCCGTGGTATGCCCTTCGCCAATGTGCAGGATGTACCACTTGGCCATCAGGGCGTAGGCGGTCGCATATTCCGGATCATGCTCCAGGGCCTTCTCGAACAGCATTCGTGCCGCAAGCATTTCGTCGTGACCGAGACGATACAAACGATACATGCCCTGGAGAACAAGGTCGTAGGCGTTCATACTCTGCGGTGCCTTGCGCTCGGCACGCTTAAGCTCCGAGATATGAATGTGCGGAAGCAGAGCGTAGGCGATGCCCGTCGCAATCGTCTCCTGCACGTCGAACAACTGGGTGATCGACGACTCATATTGGTTTGTCCACAGTACGGAGCGCGTGTCGACATCGATGAGCTGGGCTCGCATTCGCAGCAACTCGCCGTGCCTTCTGAGCGTGCCCGTGACGAGATACCTCACGCCCAGTCGGCTGCAGATGGCGGCCGGATCGGCGGTCGGATCCGTAAAGCCGAGCGTGGACGTGCTCGAGACGACGAACAGCTCGCGAATTCCCGCCAGCGAGGCAACGATGTCATGGGTGATGCCCTGTGCGAGATAAGCATCCTCTGCATCAAGACCGAGCATGTGCAACGGCAGGACCGCTACTGACGGCTTGTGCCCATGGGAAATCGAGACTGTCGGAGCCCGCAATTCTCGATGCGCGATCTTGAACGCGCGGATGCGCCGCTCGATGTTCTTGAGAGTCAGGAATCCGAGATCCGCGGCCTGGTATTCCAGCTGCTCCTTGACCTGATCATGGATGGTCCCCGAAATGACAACGCCGCCGGGGGCGGCGAATTCTTGGAGGCGGGCCGCGATGTTGACCCCGTCGCCGTAAATGTCATCGCTTTCGGCGATGATATCCCCGAAATTTGCGGACATGCGCAACTGCAGATCTTCGGTGGGGTCAAGTGACGTTGCGGCCAGATCGCGTTGCGTGTCGAGCGCAAAGCCGACCGCGTTGACCGGACTTCCAAATTCAAGAAGCAAGCCGTCACCGGTGCTCTTGATGACCTCCCCACCATGCTCTGCAACGCGAGGCTCGATGACGTCGGCTCGCATCGACATCCATCGTCGATGGGTACCGGCCTCGTCCCTTCCCATGAGGCGGGAATAGCCGACAACGTCGATGAAGACCGTGGCAGCGATACGTCTCTTTGGCCGGCCCTTGTCCGAGCCGTCTTCATTGAACGTGTTGTCGACTCTGATCATCACAGGCGCAACAACTTTCATACAGGCCCCGATCGCGTAGCGAGGCTCAAGGACTGTAGCAAAAAGCGGTTGGAAGGGAAATGCTGTGGGCATGCACGGCTCGGTTGACCTGTGCCGGCCGTGCCGCTCGTTCAATCGCTTGCCCGCGGAGGGAGCGCAGGAGGCATCATGACACTACCCATGTCATTGGCATCTTGATCGGCGCCGGCAGCGTCGTGCCACAATCGTATATTCGGGCCAGACAATAGACGAACCGGTTCAAATCGGGACCGGTGCCGTCAGGTGCGAATCGTAGGGTGCGGCGGCCTTGCCGCCGCTCACCTGAGTCACGCGATCCGGTTCGTGGTCGTCGCTCGCTCCGCCTTGAGCTGTTCCTGCAAGCGCGAGATGTTTTCGAGCAGGCGCTGGCTGGCGAGGACCAGGAAGTAATAGCCGAATTGCGGGTCCTGGAAGTAGATCTCGAGCAGTCGTTCATAAGTGATGGTCAGCACCTGGCCGTCCTCGATGCACTCCACCGTTCCGGTGCGCTGGTTGTTCGGCGTCAGGAAGCCGAGCTCACCCATGAGGCGGCCAGGCGGGATCTCGATGTTGATCTCCTTGACCAGAAACTTTCCAGTCACTGTCAGGAACATCTCGTTGGCGGGGTCGTGGATCTTGAAGAGGGTGTCGCCATGGCGGTATTTGCGCTCGGTCATGAAAGGCTTCAGCCATTCCATCGACATGTCGCCCTGCGTCGCGTGGCGCGCCTTCTTCACGAGCTTGAGCATCTGGCGGAGGCGAACGCCGTTGATCGGGACCAAGAGAAGATACAGCAGAAAGGTCGAGGTATTGCCCGACAGCAAGCCGTAGATAGCGAACAACGCGCAGCCGATCATGTTGGCGACCCGCAGCGGCACCATGGTCTGCATCAGAAGCGTCGCGACGAAGAAGACCGCGCCGACGACGGCGAACAGATTGGCCAACGTGATGTTGGCCAGGAAGATTTCCAGCAGGCGGTTGAACAGGGCGTCGTAGGTGATGTTATTGGGATCGAGGCCCATTTGCATCAGGATCTTCGCGACCCTGAGATTGTCCGCGGCCGTATCGAGAATGCGGTTCAAAATCGACGAGATATCTGCGCTGGACGCCATCATATTTCCTCACGCCTCAAGCCGACGGTGCTTTTAGGATACGGACAATCGAAATCGATCGTTTGAGTAAGGTGACCGGCGGATTCGATGCAAGCGGCCAATTCTAGCCCGCGCGCCGGTTTCGGCAATCGTCCCCTCGTCGGACCCGAAAAGTCGGTCTGACGGGGAGGGGAGGAACGGACCCCATTCGAGGCCGTTAGCACCGAAAGCAATGTCCGGTGAGCCGTCATGTCCGATTCTTGCGACTATTTTCGTGAGCACGCGATTGCGGCCACCCGCAAGGCGCGTGCCTTGCCGGCGGGACCGGCAAAGCGCAAGCAGCGAACCGTCGCGCGCGTCTATCATCTCCTGTCCAGGGAGGCGGCGTTCGCGCCCAATATCCATCATCTGGATGAGTTTCGCGCGGGGCGGCGCCTGGAGCGGCAGATCACGGGGACCGGTTGACCGCCGGGAAGCTCGTGATGCCCGACCGACGCGCAGATTCGCGCACGTGACCACCATCTCTGGGAAGAAGCCGGGCGGCCGGAGGGCCGCGCCGGCCAGTTCTGGCATCGCACTGAGCGCGCGAGGCCGACGATGGTCCGGAGGAAATGACCGGACCGAGGCCTGCCAACTTGCCTGCGCGGCCGTCTTACAACTGGAGTAGTCGTCAGCGCCGTGTGCTGCAATTCTGTGCAGCGGTTGGATGACGGCCTGGCGAATGCGACAGCAAATTTTGCAGTCTGGAAATCCCCGTCCCGACCATTATGCTCGTTGCGCGGCTGGCTGCTGCATCGCCGCACCGCGAGGGGGATGGCATGCGCACAACATCGGTCGGCGTCGTTCGCATTGCCACCAAAGGGCCGGGCGACGTTGCAGGCCTTTTGGAAATGATCGGGCAGGGCGAGATCGATCCGAAGGCGATCCTCGCGATCCTGGGCAAGACCGAGGGCAATGGCGGCGTCAACGACTTTACGCGCGAATATGCCGTGGCGGCGCTCTGCACAGCGCTGGCGCCGCATGTTGGGCTGGAGTCTCATCAGGTCGAGCAGCGCATCGCCTTCGTGATGTCCGGCGGCACCGAAGGCGTGCTGAGCCCGCACATCACCGTCTTCACGCGCCAAAGCATCGCGCCGAGGCCGGCTGCTCTTGCCGGAAAGCGGCTCAGCATCGGCATGGCACAGACCCGTGATTTCCTCCCCGAGGAGCTCGGCCGCAACCCGCAGATCGGGGAAACGGCCAAAGCGGTGGTGTCAGCCATGGCGGATGCGGGTATCACGGAGCCGAGAGACGTGCATTTCGTCCAGATCAAATGCCCGCTGCTGACCAGCGAGCGCGTCGAGGCGGCCTCCGCGCGCGGCAGCACAACCGTGACGACAAGTGCCTACAGCTCGATGGCTTATTCGCGCGGCGCCTCCGCGCTTGGCGTCGCGGTGGCGCTGGGCGAGATCGAGGACGGGATCCGCGACGAGGACGTGCTACGGCGGTTCGAGCTGTTTTCGTCGGTGGCCTCGACCTCGGCGGGGATCGAATTGATGCACAACGTCGTCATCGTGCTCGGCAACTCCGCGTCTTCGGCAAGCCCGTTCGAGATCGGCCATGCCGTCATGCGTGACGCCATCGATGCCGCTGCCGTGATCGAGGCGCTCGTAAGCGTGGGGCTAAAGGCGGGATCGACGACGGATACGGGCCGCGAGCTCGTCAATATCTTCGCCAAGGCGGAGGCCTCGCCGAACGGCAGCGTCCGCGGCTTTCGCCACACGATGCTGGAAGATACCGACATCAGCGCGACACGGCATGCCCGCGCCGCAGTTGGCGGCCTGATCGGCGGTCTTGCAGGAAGCGGCGCCGTCTACGTCTCCGGCGGGGCCGAGCATCAGGGGCCTCCGGGCGGCGGCCCTGTTGCCGCCATCGTGCGGGTCGCTGACGATTCCGATTGAGCGGGGCGGAGCGAGTATCCCCGTGCTGGTCGGTGTTCGGCCGGACGGCGGCCAAGGTAGCTCGTTCACTTCGCGGCGCTGTTCACGCTGCGAAGGTGGATCGACACGGCAGCCGAATTGAGCGTCGGACCGGAGCCACTCACGAGGTCGCTGCGCAGTGATGGCGAAGCCGCGTGAAGCGCGAAGATGATGGCAATCTGGGTCCGGTTCTGAAGGCGGTATTTGCGCATGATGTTGCCGATATGCGCGCGAACCGTATTTTCGGAGATCTTGAGCTCGTAGGCGATGTTCTTGTTCTGCATGCCGCGAGCAATCAGCATCATGAGCTCGCGCTCACGCGGTGTAGGTGTGATCGGTACGCTTGTATTCATGACCAATTCCTCCCTGGCATGAAGGTTGATGTGACCATCCCGGCATTTTTCTCACTCCACCTTGAGCGCTTCGATCGGACTGAGCTTGGAAGCCATGTGGGCGGGATAGAACCCGAAGATCACACCGGTCACGGCTGAAAATCCAACGGCGAGGCCGATCGACTGCATGTCGATCGCAGTGACCCAGCCGGCTATTCGCGCCACCGTCATCGACAGCGTGACGCCGCCGACGACGCCGATGGCGCCGCCAAGAAGACAAAGAACGAGGGCTTCACAAAGAAATTGCAAACGAATATCGCGCATCCGGCCGCCGAGCGCGCGGCGAATTCCGATCTCGCGGGTGCGTTCGGTGACGGAAACGATCATGACGTTCATGATACTGATGCCGCCGACGAGGAGCGAGACCGAGGCGATCGCGAACAGCAGCAGCGCCACGGTGCGGATGGCACCTTGTTGCGCCTCCATTGCGGCCGCGGGATCCTGCACCTTGAAATCGTCGGCCTGGCCTGCGGGAATCCTGTGCCGTTGCCGCAGCAGGCCTTCGATCTCGCTGGTCGCGCCCGCCATCTGGGTATCGGAGGCGACCTTGACGAGGATATAGGCGATGGCGTCCCGGTTGATACCGCTCGCACTGCCGAGAAAGCGCAGCTTGGCGGTGGTCAATGGCACGAAGGCGACATCGTCCTGCGACGGCCCCTTGGGATCGAGCACGCCGATGACTTCGAGCGGGACCTGCATGATTCGGACTTGAGCGCCGATCGGATCGTCGCCCGGCGCGAACAGCTCTTTGGCGGCGGCACTGCCGAGAATGACGACCTTCGCGGCGTTCGCTTCCTCGGCCGCGGAGAAGTATCGACCGGATGACAATTGCCAGTCGCGCACCATGAAGTGCGAAGTGGTGGTGCCGTTGATCGTGGTGTTCCAGTTCTTGGCTTCCCGGATGACCTGCGCGGTGCCTGCAACCGAACCGGCCGCGGTCTGGATCTCCGGAATCTGATCGAGGATCGCCTGCACGTCGCCTTCGGTCATCGTCAGCTTGGTGCCGGCCTTCATGCGAACGGCGCCCTGTTGAATAGCGCCCGGCATGATCATCAGCACGTTGGAGCCGATCGAACGGATCTGCTCCTCGACGCGAAGCTGCGCGCCCTTGCCGATGGCGAAGACGGTGACGATCGAGGCCACGCCGATCACGATACCAAGAATGGTAAGGATGCTGCGCAGCGGGTTCAGGCGCAGCGCGTGAAGGGCGGTCTGAAGGGCCTGATATGCTGTCATGATGCCCAGACCTTGCTCGGCACTGGATCACGCACCTCATCCGCGACAACCTCGCCGTCATGCAGGCGAATGGTTCGTTCGCAGCGCGCGGCCACGCTGGAGTCGTGGGTGATCATCACGATGGTCTGGCCGCCGTCGTGGAGTGCGTCGAACAGCGCCAGAATCTCGGCGCCGGTCCGGCTGTCCAGCGCGCCGGTCGGTTCGTCCGCGAGTACGATCGCCGGTGAGGCGACGAGCGCCCGCGCGATCGCTACGCGCTGCTGCTCACCGCCGGACAGTTGCCGCGGAAAATGCCGCGCTCGGTGCAGCATGCCGACCGCCTCGAGGCACTCTTCGGCGCGCAGCATCCGCTGCTTGTGGCGGATGCCGCCATAGACGAGCGGCAGCGCTACGTTCTCAACCGCGTTGTGTCGCGCGAGCAGATTGTAGGATTGGAACACGAAGCCGATGGAGTGCGCGCGCAGCTCGGACCTGCGGTCATCAGGCAGATCGGCGACGTCGCCGCCCTCCAGGAGGATCGCGCCCTCGCTCGGACGATCGAGCAATCCGATCATGTTCATCAGGGTCGATTTGCCGGACCCCGACGGGCCCATGATGGCAAGACTTTCGCCGCGCCTTATGTCGAAGCTGACGTCGCGCACCGCGGTCACCGCGATGCCGTCGGTGCGGTAGGTGCGGCAGACCGATCTGAGGCTTACGAGTGCGGGGTGAGCGGTCATGATCCGAACCTTATTCCAAGCAGTTCCATCCCCGCGGGCCGGATCGCCTGACCGACCGCGACCTGGCTGCCTTCCGTCAGGTCGCCACTCTTGAGCGCGACCTGCTCGGCACCGTCGGTGCCGACCGTGACCGAGATGCGCTTGAGCGAGCCCGATGGCGTGCGCAACCATACGCCGTCCCGGCTTTGGGAAGTGGATGGCTGCGTGCCGCCCGGCTGGAACCGCAGCGCGGCGACCGGTATCTTCAGGACGTCGTCCTGGCGGTCGACCACGATCTTGACGAGCGCGGTCATGCCGGGAAGCAGCGCGCCGTCGAGGTTGGAGGTCGACAGCACGACGGTATAGGTGACCACGTGCTGCTGCGTCTGCGGCGCCTTGCGGACCTGCCGCACGATCGCTTCGAAGCGCCGGTCGGGATAGGAATCGACCGTGAAGTGCGCCCGTTGGCCGGCGGCGATGCGTCCGATATCCGCCTCATCGACCTGGGCGTGGATCTCCATGTCCTCGAGCCGGTGCGCGACCAGAAAGGCGGTTCGCGCCTCGAGGCCGACCGCGAGCGTCTGGCCCTCGTTGATGAACCGGCCGACGACCACGCCGTCGATCGGAGAGCGGATGATGGTGCGGTCGAGATCGGCCTCGGCAGCGCGGAGGATGGCCTCCTTCTCCGGCACCGCCGTCCTCGCCTGCTGGAGCTCGGCCTCGATCCGGCGCACGTCGGCGGTAGCGCCTTCGACGGCGTAGGCGTTCAGCGTCACGAGGACCTCCGCCTCGCGCTCCTGTGCGAGGCGCGCGGTGAAATCGGTCTGCGCATCCTCGACCGTCGTGGTCGCCACCACGTTCTGCGACTGCAACGCCAATTTGCGCTGGAGTGTCCGCTGTGCTGAGGCCTTGACGGCCTGCGCGCTGTCGAGCTTGGCCGCCAGGACCGCCCTCGTGCCCTTGGCGTTCTCCAGGTCGATCTTGCCGCGGTCGAGCTTGGCCTGCTCCAGCTCGATATTGGCGCGCGCCATCTCGATCGCCGCCTTGGCCTCGTCGACCTTGGCCGCAAAGCTCCGCGGGTCGATCTGTGCCAGCGGCTGATCCTTCCGCACATTGTCGTTGAAGTCGACGTAGACCTTTGAGATCTGCCCCGACAGTTGCGAGCCCACCTCGATCGTCTTCACCGGTTGAAGCGCGCCGGTCACGGTGATCGTCTGCTCGATGCTGCCGCGCTGGATCGAGGCGTAGCGGAACATCGGCGCGTCGGAGCCGAAGGTCGGGGTTTCGCGTATGGTGGGCAGGATGGACCGCGTCGTTGAGTGATAGGCGCGTCCGGCTTCGTTTGCGATCCAGCCGGCGGAAGAGCGCAGGTCGGCGGGATCGATGGCAAAAGCCGCCGCAAATGCGGAGGCGCCACCCAACACAGCGAGGATTGGCACAAAACGCATATTGAAACCCCGGCCTCATTAAAAAGAAGACCGTCAGGCACAATTCGCACCCTCACGCACAGGTAGCAATTCCCGCGCTCTCGCTTGACGGTCCAGCAATATGTCGTCGGTTCTAGGTCCCTGGACGTGTGTGCTCCATGAAACAAACGTCAAGTTGTGAGGCGCCGATCCGCCACTTTTGAGATGATGGATATACTTCGGGATTCGACACGACCTTGGAATCGATCTTTTTCAATCACTAATTGCAAGATGTGCTATAGTGCGGTTGGGGCTTGCGCCGGTAGGGCGCACTGATTTCTGCTCGTGTACGAGAACCCACCATGGGTACATGTGCGACACGGCAGCGGCTTCAGCACATTCGTCGCACGGAAGCTCGGCCTTCCGCATCAGCAGCGCTGCGTCGTGTCAGCGACGATGCTGTGATCTCACGTAAAATCGAAAACAATAATCGCCGTCGAATGCGACGCACGTTTCGGCGCCTGCAGATGCGGCGCGTTGTCATCGATCTGTCGCATCGAAGGGAAGGAGCGCAGGAAGTGTGAACTGGCCCACAGCAATGTCACGCCGCTGCACTAGGATGATTTGCTGATTGCCTGCGAGGGAACCCGGCGCTGATCGGTTCTCACGACAAAAGTTATTGGACGAGGAGACTTTGAGTCATGGCAACGAGTCCTGCAACGATTTATGTGATCGACGACGATGAGCAAATAAGGATCTTGCTTGGAGATCTCTGCCATGATGCCGGACTTGATGTGAAGCTGTTCGGCTCGACCGACGAATTCCTGGCGGAGCAGCTCTCCGATGGTCCGTCGTGCCTGGTGCTCGACGTTCGCTTTCCCGGCACCTCGCCGACCGGGCTCGATCTGCAGCGAACGCTGGCCGACTCCGGAGTCCTGGTTCCGATCGTATTCATCAGCGGCCATCCTGATGTCCGAGTCTCTGTGGAAGCGATGAAGCGCGGCGCGGTGGAATTCCTGCCCAAACCGTTTCGTGAGCAGGAGTTTCTCGACGCGGTGCGGCTCGGCGTCGAGCGCGATCGCAGGCGGCTGGAGCACGACCTCGTCGTGCGCGAGGCCCGACGGCGCTTCGAGGAGCTGACGGTGCGCGAGCGCGACATATTGCTGCTGATGGCGGAGGGGCTGGTCGCCAAGCAGATCGCGGGCAGGCTGAATGTCAGCGAGGTGACGGTGAAGGTGCACCGCGCGCGCATGATGCGGAAGCTGCAGCTGCGCTCACCCATCGAGGTGGTGAGGCTCGTCGACAGCATCAGGCCGAACGTTGCGACGGCACGCCGAGGCGCCGTCGTATTGAATGGAGTGGAAGTCGCACGCGTCGCATCTAGTCCGTCCGGACTAGCATGAACCTCAGTCTATCAAGCCCCGCATCGACGGTTCACAGTATCCCGCATGATGTCGCAGAGTTTTGCATACGACATCGCTCACCGCTAACCTTGGCACGAAAGGGATACTCCATGCGCAAGTTGATTCTTGCCTCCGCCGCACTGCTCGCCCTCACCGCCGGCGCCCGCGCCGACAATACCGCGATCACCGCGCAGGTCGGTCTCGTGAACGGCTCCTCTGTGGACCAGCAGGGTCACGTGAACGACAGCTCGACGACCGTTCAGATCGGCATCCTGAATGGTGCGAGCACCATGCAGGGCACGGCCACGCCGGGTGGGTCGCTCAACAACTCCAGCGGCGTGCTCCAGATCGGCGCCGCCAACGCAGCCGTCACCGGACAAGTTGCCACCCACAATAACACCAGCGGCATCTTCCAGTTCTCCGGCGGTCACAACTTCGCCGCCGTTGGGCAGCTCTCTGGCGGCGTCAACCTCAGCACCATCGTGCAGCACTAAGCCAGCCCCGTACCTCCCTGGGCGCGCCACAGCGCGGGCGCGCCCAGGTCTTGCTCGAAGTTATTGCGATCAGCTCGTTGATGAAACAGCGGATCGATCAGTTGATACTGACGGAGGAGTCACATGCGGATCAACTATCTAGTCGCGACGGTCGTCATGCTCGGTGCGTTGACCTCTGTCGAAGCCAAAGCCGACAACACGGCCAGCGTGTTGCAGTTCGGAACGACGAATGTCTCGTCGACAACGCAGACCGGCCCGGTGAACAATACCGCGACCACGCTGCAATTCGGTGCGAACAACCAGGCGACGAGCGTACAGCTGGGATCACTGACCTCGGTCAATTCGGCGACGATTGGACAGGGCGGCACGACGCCCACCGCGACCAACAATGCCGCAGTCGGTCAGTTCGGCGGCTCCAACACGAGCCTGATCGGTCAGATCGGCTTGAACAACACGGCCGTCGTAGGCCAACTCGGAATCCTGAACGGCTCCACCGTCCTGCAGGCAGCTCCGTGATGAGAGGTCGTGCCGAGATCTCGGCCACAAATGTGGAGGCATGTGATGAACAAGCATCTTCTGGTCGCTGCGATGGCAGCTCTCGTCTCCTGTTGCGCAGTGAACGGCCCGGCACGGGCGCAAAGCGCCGATATCAAGACGATCGTCTCGGTCAACGGGCCGCCTGTCGTCTTGAACCAGAGCAGCCAGACCAACTTGGCCGGCATATTCATGGTTGGTGGCACGACTAGCGCGACCGTCACTCAGAACGGAACCAACAACGCTACGGGCATCCTGCAATTTGGCGGAACGAACTCCGCGTCGGTCGGTCAGACCGGTGCGAACAACCTGGCCTTCGTCGGACAGTCGGGTCAGTCTGCCAGCAGCGCGATCTCGCAACTGGGCAACATGAATTCTGGTGTCGTTGCCCAGTTCGGTGGAATCAACACCTCGAACGTCACCCAAACCAGTCCGTGAGATCCGAGCCTCGTTCGGACGTGTCGGGAGAAAGATTTCATGAGATGGCGAAGTCACATTTGGGCGGCGACCGCGGTCGCCGCCACAGTCGCGGCGAGTAGCGCAGCGTCCGCCGGCACGATCAAGGCCGGTGTGTCCAACGACAAGATCAGCATCGAGACGGTCTTCGGGTTCGGCAATGATCAGACGCCGGTGGTGGTCGAGGAAAACAGCAGCAAGCTCAACTTCGTGCGGGTGATCGAACTGGGCGGTGCGAGTCAGGTCGGTGCAACGATTGTCCAAACCGGTGCGACCAACTATGCTAACGTCATGCAGGCCGGCGGAACGACGAGCGCCGCGATCGGTCAATTCGGCGCGAGCAACACGGCGAACGTCATGCAGATGGGCAATGTTACCAATACGCTGCTCGTGCAGGTTGGGGACATGAACACCGGCGCCGTCAGTCAGGTCGGTCGCTTCAATTGGGCCGCCATCTTCCAATTCGGGCGGTGATCGCAAGAGGCACGCGCATGAAGCTCGTTCTGTTTGCAGCAGGAGTGGTGATGATGGTGTCGGGCGGAACGGGGCCGGCGTCGGCAGGCAACGACGGGGACGGTCATACGACGATCGTGGACGACGCCAACGGCCGGACGGTGATCACCCAAAGCGGAGATCCCGCGCAGGCCGAAGTGCGGGTCGAGAAAGAGCCCGGGCGCACGACTGTCTATCGCAAGAGCGGCGGAAACACCACGGTCGTGACCCAGAGCACGAATCCGGCGGACCTTCCGCCCAATCTGCGTGAATGGTTGCGAAGTCTCTCCGGGCAATGAAGATCGAGGCGTCGCTTTAGAGCATGATGGCAAATGGCTTGCCGACATTCTCCTCGGTGACATGGGCGAAGCGCCGCTGGCCTCGGGCGTTGAAGCGGACGTTCACGATCGGGTCGTGAGTCCTGGAATCGTAGCCCAGTGCGGCGTCGCCGAGGGCGTCACCTTCGATGCTCATGCGTCCTCTCTTCCGGCAGACGGTGCCTGCCACCAAATCTCAGTCACGACCCCAGTCCCTTGGTCCCCCTGTCGGTTGAGGGGGTTCAATCGCCAAATCACCCCTAGCCCCGAGGCGCAGGCCGCCATTCCATTGATGCCGACCGCCCAACAAAACCGGTCAGATGCATCTCTCTAGGGGCCAGCGGATCGAACAACTGGCGGTGGCGCTGGCCGTTCGGAGGGCATGGACGGCGGCCAAATCATCGATCATTCTGTCAGCTCTTGATCCGCGCGGGCGGATCGAGCCCCGCCTGAAAGCAAACTCAAACAAGGCAGGCGGGCACCAGACATGAGGGAGGACGGACGGAATGGCGGGCATTCACGCGCTCGATCGGATCATCGGCGAGGACTATCCGGAATTGGCCACGGACGAGCAGGTCCGTGCCCTCGAGCGGGTGCCTTACGCGGAACGCATCGCGGCCGAAAGCACCTATGATGCGATCAGGCTCGGGGCGGCCCGGAATCCCGATGCGCCGGCGATCCAGTTCCTGTCCAATGCCGATCCCGCCGATACGCCGCTGGTCATCTCGCACCGGGATTTCGTCGCGCGCGTCACGCAAGCCGCCAACATGTTTCACGCGCTGGGCGCGGGCAAAGACGATGTCATCAGCTTCATGCTGCCGCTCCTGCCTGACGCTTTCGTGACGCTGTTCGGCGCGGAGGCCACCGGGATTGCCAATCCCGTCAATCCGCTGCTGGAGCCGCATCAGATCGCGGAGATCCTGGAGGCCGCCAACACCACGATCCTGGTCGCGCTCGGACCGATGCCCGGCACCGACATCTGGCACAAGGTCGAGCAGATCCGCCCGTCCTTGAAGCGCCTCAAGGCGATCGTGCAGGTCGGCGGCGGCGGCGATCCCGCGAACGGCATCTTCGCCTTCAACGATCTTATCAAGCAGCAGCCAGCGGACCGGCTCGTCAGCGGCCGCGAGATTTCCGGCAGCGACATCGCCGCCTATTTCCATACCGGCGGCACCACCGGCACGCCAAAGCTCGTGCGCCACACCCACACTAACCAGGTTTATCAGGCCTGGGGGCTCAACCTGCTCCTGAAGTCGAAGCCGGGTGGCAATCTGCTGTTCGGCATGCCGCTGTTTCACGTCGGGGGATCGCTGACGCAGGTGCTGACGACGCTTGCGGGCGGCGGCTGCCTCGTGGTGCTATCGCCGTCCGGCTGGCGCAATCCCAATGCGGTGCAGAACATCTGGCAACTCGTCGAACGCTTCAAGCCGGAGGCGCTGTCGAGCGTGCCGACCGTGCTTGCGGCGACGCTCGGCGTGCCGCCTGATGGTGCCGACATTTCGAGCCTGAAATTTACCGCCGGCGGCGGCTCGGCGATTCCGGTCGCGGTCGGCTCCGCGATCCAGGACAAGCTGAAGCTCCCGGTGGTCGAGGTCTACGGCATGACCGAGACCTCGAGCGTGCATACCATGGCCTATCCGGACCGCCCCATCCGCCTCGGCTCGGTCGGCCTGCCGATGCCTTACGCTCGCGTGCGCATCGTCAAGCTCGACGCCGAGGGACGGCTCGAGCGCGACTGCGTCGTGGACGAGATCGGTGCGGTGATCATGGCCGGGCCCGGCGTGTTCGGCGGCTATCTCAATGATGCCCACAACATTGGCGCGTTCGTCGACGAGGTCTGGGTCAATTCCGGCGATCTCGGCCGGCTTGATGCGGACGGACATCTCTGGATTACCGGCCGCGCCAAGGACCTCGTGATCCGCGGCGGCCACAACATCGATCCCGCGCCGATCGAGGAGATCATGTTCCAGCATCCGGCCGTCGGCTTTGCCGCCGTGGTCGGCCAGCCCGACGCCTATGCCGGCGAGCTCCCCGTCGGTTACGTGCAGTTGAAGCCCGGTGTCAAGGTCGAGCCGGGCGAGCTGGAGAGCTGGGTACGCGAGCGCACGCCCGAGCGCGCCGCCGTGCCCGTGCAGATCATTGCGATCGATCCGATGCCCGTCACCGGCGTCGGCAAGGTGTTCAAGCCGCAACTGCGCTGGGACGCGGCCCAGCGCGTGTTTGCCAAGGTGCTCACCCCGCTCACGGAGACGGGCATCGATTGCAGGGTGAAGGTCGGCGCGCATGGCAGCCACGGCTCGATTGCGACGGTGACGATTGCGAATGTGCCGGAAGCCAGGCGCGAAGAGGTTGCAGGCGAGGTCCACAAGCTGCTTGACCCGTTCGTGATACGGCATGAGGTGGTGCACGCGTAGGCTTCATCTCGCCAGGAAGGCCGCCTCAATGAGCTGAGGTCCCGGGGGCTTACGAGCTCCACAATAGACGCGACTATCCGAACCTTGGGAAGAGATCGGGCGACGAAACCTTTGTCGGGCAATGGTGTCCTGGCACCCCGCCTTGCGGGCAACGGTTTCTTTCAGGGATCAACGGATGTCGCCGCTGAAATACCATCGCGATCTGACGCACTGGACCGAATTCGTGCGTCTTGCGCAGGGGCGCGTTTATGGAAAGTGGATGCGACTCGCGCTCCTTGCGGCCGGCGCCTTGCCGATGCTGCTTGGCATCGCCGCCTCGGCGCTGTGGCCGGGATCGGTCGACACGACCTCCGTGCTGTTCGGCATCCTGAGCACACTCGTGGTCATCGGCATGCTGTCGCGGCTGGGACTTCGCCACCACGTCAAGGACGCCGGCTGGGTTCTCGGCAATCGCGAGATCACCGTAACCGAGCAGGGCTTCGTCGACGCCGGCAACGGCACCGTGCTCAGCGTGGACTGGCCGGCGATCGAAGGCGTGAGCGTCGCCAGAAACATCATCGTTCTCTGGATGGACCGCGCCGCGGGGGTCTTCATCCCCCGCATCGCCTTCCACTCCGACGACGAAGAGCGCAGCTTCGTCGAGTTTGCCGGCAAGCGGGCCGGAGCTGCGTGACGGGCTGGAGCGGTTTAGCCCGCGGGCATCGTCTTCTCGATCAGGCGCACCCAATAGGACGCGCCGTGGCCGAGAATGTTGTCGTTGAAGACGTAAGCAGGATGGTGGCACTCGTTGCCGTCGCCCATGCCGACGAGGATCATCGCGCCGGGGCGCGCTTCCAGCATGAAGGAGAAGTCCTCGGCGCCCATCATCGGAATGAATTTCTCGTTGACGCGATCGGCACCGGCAATCTCGCGGGCGACCTCGGCGGCAACGCCGGCTTCGCGCGCGTGGTTCATCGTCACCGGATACATGCGGGAGTATTTTGTCTCGGCCGATCCGCCATAGGCGCGCGCCACGCTGTCGGCGACCTCGCCGATGCGGCGCTCGACGAGATCGCGCACTTCGGGATCGAGCGTGCGCACGGTGCCGCTGAGCTCGGCGACCTCCGGGATGATGTTGAACGCCGTGCCGGCGTGAAATTGCGTGATCGAGACGACGGCGGATTTCAGCGGGTCGACGTTGCGCGCGACGATCGATTGCAGCGCGTTGACGATCTGCGATCCGATCAGGACGCTGTCGATCGACTTGTGCGGGCCGGCGCCGGCATGGCCGCCCTTGCCGTGAACGGTGATCTGGATGTTGTCGGAGGAGGCGAGCATCGCGCCCGGCGTCGTTGCGAAATGGCCCTCCGGCAGGCCCGGCATGTTGTGCATGCCGTAGACCTCCTGGATGTTCCAGCGGGTCATCAGGCCATCGTCGACCATCGCCTTGCCGCCGCCGCCACCTTCTTCCGCGGGCTGGAAGATCACAACCGCGGTGCCGTCGAAATTGCGCGTCTCGGCGAGATACTTTGCCGCACCCAGCAGCATCGCAGTGTGCCCGTCATGGCCGCAGGCGTGCATCTTGCCGGGGACTTTCGAGGCATAAGGCACACCCGACGTTTCCATGATCGGCAGCGCGTCCATGTCGGCGCGCAGGCCGATCGTCCTTCCCGATCCGCTCTTGCGGCCACGGATCACGCCGACCACGCCGGTGCGGCCGATGCCGGTCGCCACCTCGTCGCAGCCGAACGCGCGCAGCTTGTCGGCAACGATGCCGGCGGTGCGGTGCACCTCGTAGAGCAGCTCCGGGTTCTCATGGAAGTCATGGCGCCAGGCGGCCATTTCGTCGGAGAGTGCGGCGACGCGGTTGATGACGGGCATGGGGGCTCCGTTTCTTGTTAGGTTGCCGAGGATATCGTCATTCCGGGGCGATGCGAAGCATCGAACCCGGAATCTGGAGATTGTGGTGCGAGATTCCGGGTTCACGCGGAGCCTGTCATCGGGCCGGGCTTCGCCCGGATCCGGTGGCGTGCCCCGGAATGACGGGAGAGTTCAGCTCTCCCCGAACACGCGCCTGAAGATCGTGTCGACGTGCTTGAGGTGATAACCGAGGTCGAACTGCTCCTCGATCTCGGCGTCACTGAGATATTTCTTCACCTCGGCGTCCTTCTTTAGCAGCTGCAAAAAGTCGCCTTCGCCGCGCCAGACCGGCATCGCGTTGCGCTGCACGAGCTTGTAGGCATCCTCGCGGCTCGCGCCCTTCTGCGTAAGTGCCAGCAGCACGCGCTGCGAATGCACGAGGCCGCCGAGGCGGTCGAGGTTCTTCTGCATGTTCGCGGGATAGACAAGGAGCTTGTCGACCAGGCCGGCCAGGCGCACCAGCGCGAAGTCGAGGGTGACCGTCGCATCAGGGCCCATCATGCGCTCGGCGGAGGAGTGCGAGATGTCGCGCTCGTGCCAGAGCACGACGTTTTCCAGCGCCGGCGTCACATAGGCGCGCACCATGCGCGACAGGCCGGTGAGGTTCTCCGACAGCACCGGGTTGCGCTTGTGCGGCATCGCGGAGGAACCCTTCTGGCCTTCCGAGAAGAACTCCTCGGCTTCCAGCACTTCGGTGCGCTGAAGGTGGCGGATTTCCACCGCGAGACGCTCCACGGAGGAGGCGATCACGCCAAGGGTCGCAAAATACATCGCGTGGCGATCGCGCGGGATCACTTGCGTCGAGATCGGCTCCGGCGTCAGCCCCATGGCCTTCGCAACGTGCTCTTCGACGCGCGGATCGATCTGGGCGAAGGTGCCGACGGCGCCCGAGATGGCGCAGGTCGCGACTTCCTTTCGCGCCGCGATCAGGCGTTCCTTGGCGCGCGAGAACTCGGCATAGGCAAAGGCGAGCTTGAGGCCGAACGTCACTGGCTCGGCATGGATGCCGTGGGAGCGGCCGATGGTCGGCGTCATCTTGTGCTCGAAGGCGCGCTTTTTCAACGCGGCCAGCACCTTGTCGAGATCGGCGAGCAGGAGATCGGCGGCGCGGGTGAGCTGGACGTTGAGGCAGGTGTCGAGCACGTCGGAAGAGGTCATCCCCTGGTGCACGAACCGCGCTTCGGGGCCGACGATCTCGGCGAGGTGGGTGAGGAAGGCGATGACGTCGTGCTTGGTTTCGCGCTCGATCTCGTCGATGCGGGCGACGTCGAAGGTGGCGTTGCGAGCCTTGTCCCAGACCGTCTTGGCGGCCTGCTTCGGGATCGTGCCGAGCTCGGCGAGCGCATCCGCCGCATGCGCCTCGATCTCGAACCAGATCTTGAACCGCGTCTGCGGCTCCCAGATCGAGGCCATTTCCGGGCGGGTGTAACGGGGGATCATCGCTAGACTCCAGGTGGGGCGGGGCGCGCCCGAGGGCGCGGACTCCGGCCAAAATGTCTTTTACGCCGCGATTTAGCAGAGCGGGGGGAGCGAAACAAACGGCTCGGCTCCTCAAAGGGGGGATTTGCCAGGCGTTTTCGTGGACCTGTCAATCACGAAAAACTGAATGACAGATATTGAAATCTGTCAGCAAGACATGTATATCGGTGTTCGGACGCTCCGATTGGGCGTCCCGCGGCTCCGCCCCCGGGGCCCGGGTCCGAAACAAACGGACCCATGGGCCGTAACCAAGAGGGTGGGTCGCGGACGAAGTGGAGACTTACGACAATGACGACCGAAATCATCAATATCGCCGGGCAGATTGGGCACTGGCTCAATGTGCTGGTGGCGCGCCAGATCGCGGCGCAGGCTGCAAAACTGCCGCATTAAGGCAAGAGCTTTCCGAACGACCGGCACGGCCGCTTCGGAATGCGGCCTGATCGCCGGGTGAATGGCCCCTCTCACGGGAACATGGTGCTGGCATGAACGAAGCCGTTGTCTTGACGCCGGAGCGCATTCTCGAAGTCACAGAGGACGTGCTCAGGCGCTATGGGCTTGCCAAGGCCACCGTGGTCGACGTTGCCCGCGCGCTCGATGTGAGCCATGGCAGCGTCTATCGCCATTTTCCGAGCAAGGCCTCGCTGCGCGAGGCCGTCGCCAAGCGCTGGCTCGAGCGCATGGATGCGCCGCTGCGCAAGATCGCGCAGGATACGGGGCCCGCGCCGGCGCGGCTCGAGGCCTGGCTGCGGACGTTGTTCGCCGCCAAGCGCGAGCGCGTGTGCGACGATCCCGAGATGTTCCAGACCTATCTGACGCTCGCGCGCGAAGCCTGCGCGGCGGTGAAATGCCACAAGGACGGCCTCGTCGAGCAGATGTCGGCGATCCTGTCCGACGGCGTGAAGCAAGGCCTGTTCGACGTTGCCGACACCAATGTCACCGCGCGCGCAATCTTCGATGCGACCAGCCGCTATCACCATCCCGCCCACGCCGACGAGTGGAAGGACGCCGATCTGCCAGCCCGCGTCGATGCGACGCTGACCCTGTTGCTGCGCGGGTTGAAGGCGTAAGGACGCCCCTTCACCCTCTCATTCTGACGTACAAGAGCCGTGGCTTCTCACCCTCTGGCCTTGTGCGCGAGGGGGCCGTCGCGAAGCAAAAGCGGATGAGGGGCCTTTTTCCGCGGGTGGATGGTGGCGTCGGCCGACGGCACAACCGGCGGGCTCTCCGGATATGGATTGATCTCGATTTCGACGACGTCCCTTGACCGCTTTCGAAGGCGGTAGAAGGTAAGCTCCTGTTCGAGCATGGGGCAGCGAAAGCCGACCGCAGCCGTATCCGGCAGGCGGCAGAGCTCGTCGATAAGTTCGCCTACGGTGATGATCGGGGGATGGGCGCTTCTCTTATGATTAGCCTTACTCATGGCGTTACTCCTCCACTGCATTACTAACCGGAGCTGAGTGCTCTCAGTTCCGCTGGAGCGACGCTCAACGATCTCCATGCGTCAGCATTGCTGCTAGATCCGCATCAGCCCGCAATTCGCCGCAAGCCGCACGAGCTGCGCATCCGTACGCGCGCCCGTCTTGGTTTTGATCAGATAATGGTAGTTCTGCACGGTCTTCACACTGAGATTGAGATGCGCCGCGATCTGCTCGGTGGTAACGCCGCTGACGAGCTGACGCAAAATCTCGATTTCGCGCTCACCCAGCTGATCGAGCGCCGAGCCAGTCGGTGACAGGCTCTCCTCGGCCAGAACATGGGCGATGTCGTCGCTCATGGCACGCTCGCCGCGGGCAACCGCGCGGACGGCTGCAACGACTGCGGCGGGCTCGCTGCTCTTGGTGACGAAACCGCATGCGCCGGCGCCAAAGGCAGCTTTCACCAGCACGGCCTCGTTGTGCATGGTGAAAACGAGAATGCGCGCGCGGGGATTGCGCGCGCGGATGTTGCGGATGGCTTCAAGGCCGCTCGCGCCGGGCATTGAGATGTCGAGCACGATGACGTCGGGATCATGCGTCTTGAAGGCGCCGTATGCGTCCGCGGCATTGTCGGCTTCGGCGACGACATGCAGATCGCCCTGGCTTTCCAGGACGCGGCGATAGCCTTGCCGGACGATCGGATGATCGTCGACCAGCAACACCGAGACGCCCTTTGCCGCCACCTCCGTCATGTCAGCCTCATGCGGCCAGCGGAATGGTCGCCGCCACGCTCAGCCCGCGATTGGCGCGCGCGATCGACAGCGAACCGCCGGCGGCCGCGACGCGCTCGCGGATGCCGGTCAGCCCGAAGCCGGCCGACTGTGACACCCGATCTGCATCGCCGCCCCCGTCATCCTCGACGCGGATCAGCAGCGCGTCGTCGTCGCCGGCGCGCCGCTCGATCCGCAGGTTGATCTCACGCGCCGCGCTGTGGCGCAGCGCATTGGTCAGGCATTCCTGGGCGACGCGGTAGGCGGTGGTTGCCGCCGTGCCGCTGACGTCCGCAAGGTTGCCCTTGAGGTCGAGCTGAATCGTCGGCTGTATTGCGATCTGCGAGCGCCAGCTATCGACGAGATTGACGAGGCTCGCCTCGAGCCCCAGCTCCTCCGGTAACGGATTGCGCAGCCGCTTCAGAGTGTCGCGGAGCGATGCCATGATGCGATGCGTAGCCTGCGAGATCATGCGTGCATCCTGCGCGATCCCGCTCGCATTCGTCTCCTTCGCGCTCGCCGTCCCAGTCTCAATGGTGCTGGCGAAAGCGAGGATGGCGGACAGATTTTGCCCGAACTCGTCATGCAGCTCGCGGGCGAGCGCGCGCCGCTCGTCGTCGCGGATCTCGAGCAGGCGCCGGGTCAGCGTCGCGCGTTGCTCGGTCGCTTCCTCGAGCCGGCCGCCGAGCTCGCCGACGGCCTTGCCGATCATCGCAAGCTCCATGGAGCGGAAGCGCGGCAGCGACGTGCGGTACTGCCCGCGCGCCATCCTTTGCAAGGCGGTCACGATCGAGCGGGCAGGTGCAAGCGTATGTGCGATCGCGAGCGAGGCCAGCAGCGCAATCGCTGCCGACATCAAGAGCGCGACGTCGATCACGTTGAGAATGTACTCCCAGGCGAGTGAGATCGCCGCAGCCTGATCAGGCGTCGCCACGACCGTGCCGGCAGCGGCCGCGCGCGGGCTCACCGGCCGCACCACCTCGGCATGACTGCCGAGGAGGGTCGGGACCAGGGATGCGAACCAGCGCGGCGGGGTCCGGCCGATCCCCTGGCTCTGGCCGCACAGCGGCTTCTCGAATGCGGCCGCGGGCTGGAACTGCACGCAGACGCCCGGCGCAATCAGCTTCATCGTCTCGAGCGTGCGCCAGTCCGGAACCGGTACGAGATGCTCGCGCATCCTGTTGCTGCGCAGCAAGAACTCGCGCCAGTACAGCGCCTCCAGCGCTTGCGCAACGCGCTGGGCGGAGGCGGCAGTGGCGCGATCGACGCTGCGATAGGCATCAAAAGTCGCCCAGACCGTCGCGGCGGTCAGGCACAGCGCAACGATGACAAGCAAACGGGCGACGAGCTGAAGCACGAGGCGCATGCGATCACCCCCAACGTTTGGTAGGGTCACGATAACAACGCCGTCGCACCTTGCCAATCGCGGCCGACATCGGGCGATGCTGCTCGGGAAAATTTCCCAAGCCGATTTGGGCATGGCTCTTTGGACTGCGCCGGGCGGCTTTGATCTAATCGGGGGCGGGTCGCCAACAGACCGGGGAGCGAGACAGCATGAGTTCGATCACCATCGGCAAGAGCGCGCCACCTGCGGCCGACCCGTCGGAGCGGAGCGCGCTCCTGCTCTGGATGATCTTCACGGGCCTCTCGATTTTCGCCGTCGTGCTGCTGTGGCGCTTCGGCCTGATCCATCTGATGGTGGTCTCCGACCGCACCTACATTTCGAGCGTGATCGCGGTTCTCTATGTCGTCACCTGCGGTCATTGCTTCTGGCGGACCCGCGCGATCGCGCGGGAAGGGGCGGCGGCGCGGCGCTGCCGTGCGATGCTGTCAACCAAGGACGGCAGCAAGGCGCTCGATGCCGCCGCCACATCGCTGCCACATGGCCTCGTCAGGGATCACATCGAGAGCCTGGTGACGAAGGCCGCGGCGCAGGACTATCGGCCGGTCGACCAGACGCTGCTGCTGCGGACGCTCGCCGACCGCCTGCGCGGCTCCAACGGGTTCGGCGCCTTCGTTTCGGATACGCTGATGAAGCTCGGCCTGCTCGGCACCATCATCGGCTTCATCATCATGCTGGCACCGATTGCTGGACTGGACGCGGCCGACAAGGTTGCGATGCGGTCCTCGATGGGGTTGATGAGCGACGGCATGGCGGTTGCGATGTACACGACGCTTGCGGGCCTCGTCGGCTCGATCCTGGTCCGTATCCAATACTACATGCTCGACGCCGCGACCCAGCGGGTGTTCTCCGACGCCGTCGTGTTGACCGAGACCTACGTCACGCCGGCTCTGGAACGCAAGCGTCCGGGAACGCGCCATGATGGATGATTTCGGGCTCTATCCGCGCGAGGAGCCGTTCGATCCGCTCGGCGTGATGCTGTTCAAGGCGCTCCAGGTGATCGCATTCCTGTTCTTCCTCGCGCTTCTCGCCGTCTCGCCGGACGCTAAAGACGGCAAGATCGACTCCAAGGCCGAGTTCATGATCACGCTGGACTGGCCGGACAATCATCCTGATGATCTCGACCTGTTCGTGCAGGATCCCGCCGGCAACATCGCCTGGTACCGGCATCGCGAGGCCGGCTTTCTCACCCTCGACCGCGACGACCGCGGCGGGGCCAACGACTTCATCGTGGTCAACGGCAAGAAGATCGCATCCCCCATCCGCGAGGAGATCGTCACCGTGCGCGGCATCGTCGCCGGCGAATACACCGTTAACGTCTCGCATTTCCAGGCGACCACCGGCGAGCCGGTCTCGGCGAACGTGAAGGTGCAGAAGCTCAACCCGACCGCCCAGGTGATCTTCGACAACAAGCTGACGGTCAACCATACCGGTGACGAAAAGACCGCGGTGCGGTTCCGGCTCGATTCCGAAGGCAAGGTGGTCAATGTCGACCAGCGGCCGAAATCGCTGCTGGAAACGTTCCGCAGCAGTTGGCGCAACGGCGCGGACATCGATCCCAAGACTGGCGTGAGGATGCGTCGTGACTAGCCTGCAACTCGTCATACTCACGATTTCGGTCGCTTACGCCGTGATTGGCGCACTGCTCCTGGTCGTCCTGGTCTATGGACGCCTGCACTGGTCGCTGAAGGCCATGGCCGTCATTGTGACCAGCGTCTTCTACCTCGTCAGCTTCGGCGCCATGCGCGGGCTGCTCGGCTGGGCCAGCACGGACCGGCTGCCTGGATCATTCAAGCTGTTGGCGGCGCGCATCGTCGAGCCGCATTCGCTGGAGGGTGACCCCGGCTCGATCTATCTGTGGGTCGAGGAGCTCGACGATGACCACCGGCCGAGCGGCATCCCGAGGGCATTCCGCGTTCCCTACAATGATACGCTGGCCGAGAAGACCCATGGAGCGGAGAACGAGATCGCGGCAGGACGCCCGCAGGGCGGGCGCGCCGCGGATTTCGGCGGAGGTGACGGCACCATCATCGACATGGTCCGGGAATATGTGACGCCCAAGGCCGTGATCGAGACGGCCGGCGGCGATTCATCGACTGGAGAATTCAGGGCCCCGCCGGCCGGTAGCGAGCAGGGCGCAGTGTTCACTCCGCTGCCGCCGCCCAGAATGCCCCCCAAGGACGAGCAATAGGCTCCACCCGCCTGGGCGGCAACGGCTGGTCAACAGCCGTGCGCTGGCGCATCTTGTTGACGTCCCTCAAATTGGCTTTATCGGCATACGAACAGGGTTTGAGGGTGGAGGACGCGTGCGACTGGCCGTCTTTTCGGATATCCATGGCAACCGGCAGGCTTTTGACGTGTGCCTGAAGGCGGCGCGCGAGCGCGGTGCGGAGCGCTTCATCCTGCTTGGCGATTTCGTCGGCTATGGCGCCGATCCGGAATGGGTTGTCGATACCGCGATGGAACTGGTGGCTCACGGCGCCGTCGCTGTCCGCGGCAATCACGACCAGGCGGTCCAATCGTCGGCCGAGACCATGAACGCCGAGGCGCAGATCGCGATCGAATGGACTCGCGGCCGGCTCGATGCCGCGCAGCGGCGCTTCCTCGCGGAGCTGCCGATGTTCGTCGAGGATGACGACCGCCTCTATGTGCATTCGGAAGCCTCGCACCCGACGCGATGGCACTATGTCCGCTCGACGACGGACGCCGCAAAAAGCCTGATCGCGACGCCGTGCCACGTCACTTTCTGCGGCCACGTCCATCGCCCGGCGCTTTATTCGATGTCGGTGACCGCGAAGATGACGAGCTTCGTACCCAAGACCGACGTTCCCGTGCAGCTCTTGCGCGGCCGGCAATGGCTCGCGGTGATGGGCTCGGTCGGCCAGCCGCGCGACGCCGATCCCTCCGCCTGCTTTACGCTGTTCGACACCGAGAGCTGTCAGATCACCTATTGCCGGGCACCCTATGACATCGAGGTGGCGGCGAGCCGGATCCGAGAGAACGGCCTGCCGCATTGGCTGGCCGACCGGTTGTCGCAGGGACGCTGAGCGATGCCAAAATCCCTGGTCAAGGTCGGAGCTGAGATCGACGGCTTCACCGTCGGTGAATGCGTGCATGCCGGCGGCATGGCGACGCTGTGGGCGGTCACCCATCCCGGCATCGACGCGCCGCTTCTGATGAAAGTTCCGCGGGTGTCCGAGGGCGAGGACCCGGCCGCCATCGTCTCCTTCGAGATGGAGCAGATGATCCTGCCGCGGCTCTCCGGCCCGCACGTGCCACACTGCTTCGGCACCGGCGATTTCGCGCGCCAGGCCTATGTCGTGATCGAGCAGCTTCCCGGCACCACGCTCTATCCGCGGCTGCCCGACCTGCCGTTGCCGTATGAGGAGGCGCGCGTGCTGGTCGCAAAGATCGCGACCGCGCTGGCCGATCTGCACCGGCAGAACGTGATCCACCACGACATCAAGCCGAGCAGCATCATGTTCCGGGCAAGCGGCGAGGCGGTGCTGATCGACTTTGGGCTGTCGCATCACGACCATCTGCCGGACTTGTTGCAGGAGGAGTTCCGGCTGCCCTACGGCACCGCGCCGTATATGGCACCGGAGCGGCTGTTGGGCCTGCGCGACGATCCGCGCAGCGATCTGTTTTCGCTGGGCGTGCTGCTCTATTTCTTCACTACGGGCGAGCGTCCCTTCGGCGAGGGCGAGACACTGCGCGCAATGCGACGCCGGCTGTGGCGCGATCCGCATCCGCCGCGCAACTTGCGTCCCGATTATCCGCCCTGGCTTCAGGAAATCGTGCTTCGATGCCTGGAGATCGAGCCGGTCCGGCGCTATCCGACCGCCTCGCAGCTCGCCTTCGATCTCACCCATCCCGACAAGGTCAGGCTTACCGCGCGCTCGGAGCGACTGAAGCGCGATCCGCTCTCGGTCGCCTGGCGGCGGCGCTTCAATCAGGAGGTGACGCAGCCGCGGCCGAAATCGGATGTGGCGGCGCAGATTGCCTCGAGCCCGATCCTTGCAATCGCGCTCGACACCGCCGAGGGCGCGCCCGAATTGAACGAGGCGCTGCTCGTCACGACCGAACGGATCCTGGCTACGCTACCCTCGGCGCGGCTCGCCTGCGTCAACGTGCTGAAGCTGAACCGTCTCGTGATCGACCGGACGCTCGACGAAGACGGATCCAACAAGCATATCGACCGGATGGTCGCGCTCAGGCATTGGGCAACGCCGCTCAAGCTCGACGAGAGCCGGCTCACGGTTCATGTGCTGGAGGCGATCGATCCGGCCGCCGCGATCCTGGAATTCGCCGAGATCAACCAGGTCGACCACGTCATCATCGGCGCGCGGCAGAGCTCGTTCAGGCGCACGCTGCTCGGCAGCGTTTCATCGAAGGTCGCCTCCGAAGCAACCTGCACCGTCACCGTGGTGCGGCCGCCGAGGATGGCCGCGGATTCAGAAGAGGTGAGGGCGGACGAAGCCGCGGGCTAGCTGCGCATGATCCGGAAAAGTGTGTAGCGGTTTTCCGGCGCGACAAACGCGGAATGCGTTTACGCGGAGATCATGCGCAGACAAAAAGGTAGTGCGCAGTTCAGAGGGCGTGGGCAGCGTGACCATCGCGCTTGCGGCGGACGGGCAGCCAGAAGTCCGGGCCGGCGTTGCTGCGGTCGGGACCGACGCCGAAGAACTGGATGATCTCGCGGCAGGGTTCACAATTGAACAGATTGCCGGAGGAGGCTGCCTTCGACATCTCGTTCAGGCAGTTGGGGCAAAGCGGTTTCATCAGGCAATTCCAAAAAAAAATCAGTGCTGACGCGGTGACCCGAACTGGTCCAGGTCCACGATCTCGGACCCGGTGTCATCGTTGGCTTCGCACGCTGTACGCTCGTAGCGACCGAAGAAATAATCGAGGTCCGGATGCGGGCGCCGCGGGATGCGGCACCTGCGCTTCGGTTGACGTTTCGCGATCGCGACCTTCACGGGCGTTCAGCCCCGGTGGCGATTGAGGTGGATGATGCGGGCGGAACGAGATGCGACCTTCACCGGGGGCGCTACATGGACGCGGCGCGCCGCAGTCACGGCATTCAAGCCGAGCCACAACGCCACGCCAATCCAGACCAGGGTCGCCGTCATGAGGTACTCCCGTCGAAAAGGGGAGCGCTCTTGTGCATTGATTTGTACGAATCAGGGAAGCTGGGATGACTACGGGGTTTAAGGCAATCTTAAGTTTGTCGCGGTGCAACACCCGTAGAAACCCGCGAGGTATTTCGTCCGCGCGGGTTCAGATCGCTTCACCGCGCGCGTTTGCGGCCGCATCGCGGATCGCGGCGATGTTGGTCTTATAGGCCTCTTGCGTGCCGCCGCGGAACACCGCAGTGCCGGCGACGAATGCGTTCGCACCGGCCGCAGCAAGGGCACCCGCGACGTCGGGCCCGACGCCGCCATCGACCTCGATGTCGATCGGCCTGCCTGCGGTCATCGCGCGGATGTCGCGGATCTTGCCGAGCGCGGAGGGAATGAAGGCCTGGCCGCCGAAGCCGGGATTGACCGACATCACCAGCACGAGATCGATCAGGTCGACGACGTATTCAATCGCGCTGATCGGCGTGCCCGGGTTGAGTGAGACCCCGGCCTTCTTGCCGAGCGCGCGGATCGCCTGGAGCGAGCGGTGCAGGTGAGGACCTGCCTCCGCATGCACAGTGATGTGGTCGCAGCCGGCCTTGGCGAAGGCCTCCAGGTAGGGATCGCAGGGCGCGATCATCAGATGCGCATCGAAGATCTTCTTGGTGTGCGGACGCATCGCCATGATGACGTCGGGGCCATACGAGATGTTCGGAACAAAATGCCCGTCCATGACGTCGAGATGCATCCAGTCGGCGCCGGCGGCATCGACCGCGCGCACCTCTTCGCCGAGCCTGGAAAAATCCGACGCCAGGATCGACGGCGCGATCACCAGGGGGCGGAGTGCGAGGGCTTGGGTCATGGGCACAGTTTCCCGAAAAGTGTTGGGCCGTGTGACGATGGGCCTCGCCTAACATGGGCGATGCGGGGGGGCAATGCAGGGGGAGGCGCTTCCTGTGGGCGGAAAATTCTGCCGTAACCGGCACGAATTGCCGGTGTTCCCTGGCGGCCCAAGGCGCGGCAAAGCCGGATTTGATTGAGGTTTTTGCGCTGGCACGACGCTTGCTGACTGGACTGGAGCATTGGCCGCGGCTTGCCGCATCGTCCGGAGTTGTCGAATGTTGTTCGCCCTTGGTGCCGTGTCGGGTGCGCTCGACGCGTTGCAGTCGTTGACGTCCTCGAAGACGTCCTCGACGCAGCAGACAGGCTCCACGCAAGGGGCGACCAACCCGTTCTCGATCGACAGCGGCAGCAGCACGACGAGTGGCGCGAGCTCGTCGGTCAACTCCGGCAACTGTCCGCAGATCTCGCCTGAGACGATGAGCGCGCTGATTGCGGCGCAAAGCCAGTCGTCGGTGAGCACGAGCAGCTCCTCCAGCTCGACCTCGTCGAGCTCCTCAACGAGCTCATCGTCGACGTCGATGAGTCCGCAGGACGCGCTGAAGGATCTGTTCTCGCAGATCGATGCTGATGGCGACGGCAGTATCACCAAATCGGAATTCGAAAACGCGCTGGGCGCGGGCGGCACCAATGTGGCGCAGGCCGACGACGTCTTCTCCAAGCTCGACACCAATGGCGACGGCAGCGTCAGCCTCGACGAGATGTCGAAGGCGCTGCAGGGTGGGCATCACGGTCACCACCATGCCGAAAGCGCCGGCAGCTCCAGCGGCTCCGGAGACGCCAGCTCCAGCGGCTCGGACGGCGGCTCCGATCCGTTGACCGGGGCGACCTCGACGTCCGTGACCAATAGCGACGGCTCGACCACGACCACCGTCACCTATGCCGACGGCTCGAAGGTCTCGATGACGACGCCGGCTGCATCGAGCTCATCGAGCTCCGGCTCCAACTCCAGCGGCTCGAACGCGGCGACCTCGTCCTACAACTGGATCGAGCAGATGATCCAGCGCGAGGCGCAGCAATTGTCGGCCACCGCGGCCTCGTCGCTGTCGGTGAGCGTCTGACGAGAGAGCGGACTGCTCCGGCCGAATTTCGGGTGTCGTGCCCCGGCTTGACCGGGGCACCCAGTACGCCGCGGCCTCTCCGTGTGCGTCATTGTCTCTGGAATACTGGACCGCCCGGTCGAGCCCGGGCGGTGACGAGTGTTGGACTAACCGAACCGATCCCTCCACGAAGGTAGCGCAGCGGCGAACGGCAACGCCGTGGCGCTGTACACGCCACGCGCAATCGCGCGCGCCACGACGTTGGCTGCGACCATGCCGACCTCGGTGAGGTCGACGATCGGATCGATCGCCTTCTCGCAGGTCGCTGCGGCAAACAGCACGTCGCCGTCGGTGGGTGCATGCACCGGATAGATCGCACGGGCAAAGCCGGTCTGCCCGATCATGGCGAGGCGCTTGGCTTGCGCCTTGGTCAGCGTTGCGTCGGTGACCACGAGACCGATCGTCGTGTTCTCGCGCGCACTGGCGGCCGGCCCGCCCTTGATGCGCATCTTGAGCATGTCATCCGTGAAGCTATCCGGCAGGCCGCGTCCGCCGAACTCGCCGCCCACCTCGAACGGCGCGGCCCAGAACCAGGGGCCGTCGCCCACGGTGACGCTGCCGACTGCGTTGACGGCGGCGATTGCCGCGACCTTGATGCCGTTGCTGGTCACGGCGGACGCCGAGCCGAGCCCGCCCTTGAAATTCGCCGTGGTGGCGCCGAGGCCCGCGCCGACGTTGCCGAGCGCGAAGTCCACGCCGGCCGAGGCTGCCGCGGCGTAGCCGAGGTCGCGGTAGGGCGGGAAGCGTCCCCAGGCCTTGTCGCCGCCATTGAGAAGATCGAACAGGATCGCGCCCGGTACGATCGGGATCAGCGCCTCGCGGACCCGGAATCCGCGGCCCTGCTCGGCGAGCCAGGCCTGTACGCCGCCGCCAGTCTCGAGCCCGAAGGCGGAGCCGCCCGACAGCGCGATCGCATCGACGCGCTCGACCGTGTTGGCAAGATCGAGCAGAGCGTCCTCGCGCGTGCCGGGCCCGCCGCCGCGCACGTCGATCGCCGCCACCGCCGGCTGGTCGAAGACGATTGCGGTCGCGCCCGAGGCGAGCTTTTCGTCATGGGCGTGCCCGACGCGGACACCGGCGATGTCGGTGAGGAGGTTTTTCAAGGCGGCACTCCCGGCGCTGCAAGCGGCAGTGCCTTCAGCGATAGCGTAGGCGGAGGCTGCGCTCAACTGGCGAGCGCGATGCGGAGCATTCTGGCGAGCTCGGACTTGCGGTAGGGTTTTGCGAGCAGCAGCACGCCGGTATCGAGCCGGCCGTGATGGACGATGGCGTTTTCGGTATAGCCTGACGTGAACAGTGTCTTCAGCGCCGGGCGACGCCTCGCCGCTTCGTCGGCGAGCTGGCGGCCGTTCATGGCGCCGGGCATGATCACGTCGGTGAAGAGCAGGTCGATGTCGGCATTGCCGTCGATGAGCGTCAGCGCTTCCGCCGCATTCGCCGCTTCCAGCGCGTTGTAGCCGAGGCTCCTGATCTGGGTCACGACATATTGGCGTACCAGCGCGTCGTCCTCGACGATCAGGATCTTTTCGTCGCCGCCCTCGATCGGAACGTTCCGCATCGCCTCGAGCGGGGTCTCCTGCACGCCGGTCGAGCGCGGCAAATAGATCTTCACGCTCGTGCCGTGACCTTCCTCGCTGTAGATCTTGACGTGCCCGCCGGACTGCTTGACGAAGCCGAACACCATGCTCAGCCCAAGTCCGGTGCCCTTGCCGACCTCTTTCGTCGTGAAGAAGGGGTCGAACACCCGCTCGATCAGCTCAGCCGGAATGCCGGTGCCGGTGTCGCTCACCGCGATCATCACGTAGTTGCCGGCGATGATGTCGACGTTCATGCTCGCATAGCCCTCGTCGAGGAAGACGTTGCGGGTCTCCAGGACCAGCGTGCCGCCGTCGGGCATGGCGTCGCGCGCGTTCAAGGCGAGGTTCAGGATCGCGGTGGTGAGCTGGCTCGGATCGACCAGTGCCGGCCAGGCGTCCTCGGTCAGTTGCGGCGAGATGGTGACCTGCTCGCCGAGCGTCGGATGCAGCAGCTTGGCGGCTTCCACGACCAGCGCGTTGGGATCGACCTCGCGCGGCTGCAGCGGCTGCTTGCGGGCAAAGGCGAGGAGGTGCCTGGTCAATTGCGCGCCGCGTTCAGCCGCATCATCGATCAGCCTGGTGATCGCCGCCAGATCGGGCCGGTCGCCGACGGCGTCTGACAGGATCCCGATCGTGCCCGTGATGACCGTGAGCACATTGTTGAAATCATGGGCGACGCCGCCGGTGAGCTGGCCGATGGCGTCCATCTTCTGCGCCTGCCTGAACTGGGCCTCGGCCGCTTTCTTTTCGGTGAGGTCGCGTCCGATGAAGAAATGGCGCTTCACCGGGTCGGACCAGGTGCCCATCCAGTTCAACGTGACGTCATGCCCGTCCCTGTGGGGGTAGCGCGCCTCGAAGCTGCGCTTGGTCAGGCCGCGCCGCGCGGCGCGCATTTCCTCGCGCGTTCCCTCGAGATCATCGGGATGGATGAACTCCGTCGCGTTGTGTCCGATCATGTCCTCCGGGCTGAAACCGAGGATATCCTTCACGCTCGGGCTGACCTGAACGAAATTGCCGTAACCGTCGGTGACCAGGATCAGGTCCTGCGACGTCTCGAAGATGCGCTGGCGCTCCTCGACCTCGCGATTGAGCGCGGCCTGCGTTCGCTTCCGCTCGGTGATGTCGCGGGCGATCTTGGAGGCGCCGATGATCTTGCCGTCCGACGACCACAGCGGGAACTGGCTGAGCACGACGTCGAGCGGCTGCCCGCTCTTGTGCACGCGCACGGTTTCGTGCTGCTCGATGACCTCGCCATTTCGGGTGCGGGCGAGGATGTCCTCCAACTCCTCCCGGCGGCCCTCCGGCATGATGATGTCGATCGGTTTGCCGACGGCTTCCGTCGCGGAGAAGCCGAACAAGCGCTCGGCGGCGCGATTCCAAGCGGTGATGGTGCCATCGAGCGTCTTGGTGATGATGGCATCGTTGGAGGATTCCACAACCGAGCTGAACAGCCGCTCGCGCTCGCCGTGATGGTCGCGCTCCGAGGCCGATTGCCGTCGCAGCATGCCGAGCAAATCGATGGTCTGCGCCTGCAGGCGGACATTCTCGATCAACAGCACCGCGAGCACGAAGCTCGCGGCTAGTAGACCATAGATCCGCCCCGCGTAAAAACCGAGATCGAAGCGAGCGCCATTGAGGATTCCCGACAGGGCGATATCGAATAGCCAGGCGCACATGACAACCATGAGCCAGACGTCGATCACCGAATGCGGCCGCCGAAACCACAGCGTGACCAGGGCGGCGGCGCTCAAGGACCATACGAACGAGATCACACCGATCTGCGTTGGCGTAAAGTGGCCGTCGCGCAAAAGGTCCGGCAGCAGGTCGTGCTTGGCCGTGACGATCCAGACAAAGGCGATGACCGCCGCGGCCGGTCCCAGTATGCTGCAGAGGATCGCAGGGCGCACCGCCCCCCTTATTTTGACGCCACCGCCGGCGTCCTTCAGCCAGGCATAGGCGAGCACGAACAGCGGAAAGCCGCCGTGCCAGATCATATAGAGCCAGGCGGTGGTCTGTGGACCCGCGCCCAAAAGTCCTGTTGGCGCGAACAACTCGGGGAAGGTCAGGGCGTGGGCAATTGCTGCCGCCGCGGTGAAAAGGTAGCCGGTCGAGAGCATCAACAGCGCGCGGGTCCGCAGGACCGCAAATTGCGACAACAGGAGCACCGCAGTGACGATGTCGATGATCGCAAGCGCGGACTGGTAACTCGCGACGAAGGCCGGAACGCGCGCAAGCGGCACTCGGGCGAACGGAACAGCCAAAGCGAACAGAATCGACGAGACGCCAACGATCGCCAATGCTGCAGTGCGATCGCTCCGAGCGGCCGGCAAGGTCGATAGAAAGGTGCTTCGGTCGTTCGGTGCCAGCACGTTCACCTCTCTTACGGACCGCCATTGACGGCTTCCAGACACTCCTTGGAGCATATCCTAGCCCGCTACCGCTCTGCGCGGTAGCGGGGTCTGGGCACGCGCTCTGATGGGAAGATACGCGACTCAACCGAAGGTTAGAGCTTACTTAATTTTTCCCAGAACGAGCAGCCGAGACCGGGTAAGCTGGTCTTTACCGACTGGGGAAATAATACCTCTACCGCTGTGGCGGGATCCCGTTCCGGGAGGCAGATTTCTTGACCGACACCATTTCGTGACGACGGGAGTTGTTCCATGCCCCGGATCCTCGTGATCGACGACCAGAAGGAGGTCCGGGCGATGGTATCCATCGTGCTCCGGGTCAATCGTTTCGAGGTCGTGGAGGCGGAGAGCGGCGCGGCCGGCCTCAAGGCATTTGGCGAAGTGGCGTTCGATGCGGCGATCGTGGACATTTTCCTGGCCGACGCCAGCGGCCTCGAGGTCATGACGGCGATCCGCGAGAGCTCCCCAAACTTCCCGATCGTCGCCGTCTCCGGCATGACGGCCCTCGACTTCATGGAGGAGGCACCGGGCCTTGCCAACGTCGTCTGCCTGCAGAAGCCGTTCCGGCCCAATGATCTCCTCCAGGCGCTCAAGACGGCGCAGTCGGGCAAGCTCCAGGCCGCGGTCTGACTGCCGGATGCGAAAACGCCCCGGCGAGCCGGGGCGTTTGGAAGGATGGCCTCAACGCCGAGGCGTTGCGAACTCTCGTTACGAGCCCTTGGCGCCGAGTTCGGCGTAGTTGCCCTTGGCGTCCCACTTGTAGACGACGTAGTCGATCTGCTTGAGGTCGCCCTTGGCGTCAATTTCGATCGGGCCGAGCACCGTATCCCACTTGCCGGCCTTGATGGTCTCCATGACCTTCTTCGGATCGGTTGTGCCGGCCTTCTTCACCGCCTGCGACCAGACCTGCAGCGCGGCGTAGGTGTAGAGGGTGTAGCCTTCCGGATCGATGCCCTTCGCCTTGAAAGCTTCGACGATCTTCTTCGCGCTCGGCTTGTTGCGCGGATCGGGTCCGAAGGTGAACAGCGTGCCTTCACCCGCCGGGCCGGTGATGGAGGCGTACTCCTTGTCGGCCAGCGCGTCGCCCGACATCAGCACCGTCTTCAGGCCCTGGTCGCGCATCTGACGCAGGATCAGACCGGCTTCCTGATGGTAGCCGCCGATATAGACGAGGTCGATGTTGTCCTTCTTCAGGCGCGAAACAATCGCGTTGAAGTCCTTGTCGCCCTTGTTATAGGATTCGTAGAGCTTCTCGGTGATGCCGGCCTTGTTGAGGGCCTTCTTCGTCTCGTCCGCAAGACCCTTGCCGTAGGTGGTCTTGTCGTTGAGGATCGCGATGTTCTTGCCCTTGAAGTTCTTGCCGATGTACTGCGCGGCGATCAGGCCCTGCTGGTCGTCGCGGCCGCAGGTGCGCGCCACGTTCCACAGCTTGCGCTCGGTGAAGAGCGGGTTGGTGGAGGCAGGCGTGATCTGGAGCACGTTGCCGTCGGCATAGGCTTCCGAAGCCGGGATCGAGGACGACGAGCAGAAATGCCCGGCGACGAACGGGATCTTGGCGCCGGCGATCTTTTCCGCCACCGAGCGGGCCTGCTTGGGATCGCAGGCGTCGTCTTCGGCGTCGAGCGCGAGCTTCTTGCCGTTGACGCCGCCGGCGGCGTTGATGTCGGCCACCGCCAGGTCGGCGCCGTTCTTCATCTGCCGGCCGAAGGCGGACTCGGTACCGGTCAACGGGCCCGCGACTGCGATGGTGATATCCTGCGCGAACGCTGCCGTCGACAGCGCTACGGACGCGCCAAATGCCAGACCGATGAGCTTCAGTGATTTCATGAGATACCTCGCGGGTGGTCGTTTGTTGGGAGTTGCCGGGTTGGTCCGGTTCAAACCGGCGCCATTCTTGAATGAATTTACGGAGAAGTCACCGGCAAAATACGGGCATTAGCAAAGATATCTAGCCGCTTTCTCGCGCAGGGCGGGCCTGGTCAGGCGTGCCGGCCACCTTCCAGATAGGCGGCGCGGATTTCGGGGCGCTGCAGCAATTCGGCGCCGCTGCCCGCGAGCGTGATCAGGCCGTTGACCATGACGTAGCCGCGATGCGCGAGCTTCAGGGCATGATTGGCGTTCTGCTCGACGATCAGCACGGTCAGGCCATCCTGCCGGTTCAGGGTGCGGATCGCGTCGAAAATCTGTCGCGCAATGAGCGGTGCGAGCCCCAGCGAGGGTTCGTCGAGCATAAGCAGGCGAGGGCGGCTCATCAAGGCGCGGCCGATCGCCAGCATCTGTTGCTCGCCGCCGGACAGGGTTCCACCGCGTTGGGCAAATCGTTCCTTCAGGCGGGGAAACAGCGCGAACACGCGCTCGAGCGTGCTCTCCCGTTCCGCCGGCGTGCTGTCGGTGACATCAGCCCCCATCTGGAGGTTCTCGGCGACACTCATCCGCGGGAAGATGCGGCGGCCTTCCGGCGACTGCGCGATGCGCAAATGCGCGATCTCGTGGGTCGGGACGGCGGTGATGTCCTTGCCCTCGTACAGGATCTGCCCGGCGCGGGCGCGCGGCTTGCCGAAGATCGTCATCATCAGCGTCGACTTGCCGGCGCCGTTGGCGCCGATCAGCGCGACGATCTCGCCGGAATTGATCTCGACGTCGACGCCCTTCAGCGCCTCGATCTTGCCGTAGGCCGCGCGCAGGCCCCGGATCGCGAGCAGGGGGGATGCCGCCGTCACGACCCGCTCTCCATGACCGCCATCGCCTCTTCCTCGTCGGCGCCGAGATAGGCGGCGATCACCTTGGGATCGTCGCGCACCTCGCGCGGCGTGCCTTGCGCGATCTTCACGCCGTGGTCCATCACCACGATGTGGTCGGAGATCTCCATCACCACCGACATGTCGTGCTCGATCAGGAGGATCGACGTTCCGAGGTCGTTGCGGATCGAAAGCAAGAGCTCGCTCAAGGCGGCGCTCTCGCGCGCGTTGAGGCCGGCAGCCGGCTCGTCGAGGCACAGGAGTGCAGGCTCGGTGCACATCGCGCGCGCGATCTCGAGGCGGCGCTGGTCGCCATAGGCGAGGTTGCCGGCCGCATCGTCGGCGCGATCCAGGAGGCTAACTCGCTTCAGCCAGTCGGTGGCGAGAGCGATCGCCTGCGCCTCCGCACTGCGGTAGTTCGGCGCACCGATCAGGCCGAGGAAGGTGAAACCGGAGGCGCGCATCAACATGTTGTGCTGCGCCACCATCAGGTTTTCCAGCACGGTCATCCCGGGAAACAGGCGGATGTTCTGGAAGGTGCGCGCGACCTTGGCCTGCTTGGCGATGCGGAAGTCGTTGAGTTGCTCGAGCGCGATTTCCTTGCCGTCATCGTGGGTGAGGCGGATGGTGCCGCCGGTCGGCTTATAGAAGCCGGTGATGCAGTTGAACACCGTCGTCTTGCCGGCGCCGTTCGGTCCGATCAGCGCCGTGATCTTGCGCCGGTCCGCCGCGAACGACAGGTCTTGCACGGCGACGATGCCGCCGAAGCGCATGGTGAGCTGATCGACGCTGAGGATACGCTCGCCGCTCATCCGTGGCCTTCCTTGACGAGGTCGGAGGAGATGGCCTGCGCCTTCTTCAGATACACGGTCGGCGCGCGATGGCCGATCAGGCCGCGCGGTCGCCAGATCATGATCAGCACCATCGCCCAGCCGAAAACCAGCATGCGGTAGATCTCAAGCCCGCGGAACAGCTCGAAGCCGCCGATCATGGCGAGAGCGGCGAGCGCCACGCCAAGCTGCGAGCCCATTCCGCCGAGCACCACGATGGCAAGCACCAGCGCGGATTCCTGGAAGGTGAAGGATTCCGGGCTGATGAAACCCTGGCGCGTTGCGAAGAAGGCGCCGGCGAAGCCGCCGAACAGCGCACCCGTCGCGAATGCCGTCAGTTTCGTGGTAGTGGTGTTGATGCCGAGCGCACGGCAGGCGACCTCGTCCTCGCGCAACGCTTCCCAGGCGCGGCCGATCGGCAGGCGCCGCAACCGGATCGTCACCCAGTTGGTGAGCAGCGCCAACGCCAGGATCAGGTAGAACAGGAAGACGATGCGGTGGGTCGGCGAATATTCGATGCCGAGCTTTGCGGCGAGCCCATCGTCGCTGTTGTCGAGCGGGATGCCGAACAGGGTGGGGCGCGGAATGCCGGTGACGCCGTTCGGGCCGCCGGTCAGGCTCTGCCAATTGATGATGACGAGCCGGATGATCTCGCCGAAAGCGAGCGTGACGATCGCGAGATAGTCGCCGCGCAGTCGTAACACCGGGAAGCCGAGCATAACGCCCCACATGGCTGCGAGGATTCCGGCGAGCGGTAGGCAGATCCAGAACGACAGGCCGAAATTGGTGGCGAGCAGCGCATAGGAATAGGCCCCCACCGCATAGAAAGCGACGTAGCCGAGATCGAGCAGGCCGGCGAGCCCGACCACCACGTTGAGGCCCCAGCCCAGCATCACATAGGTGAGCACAAGGATCGCGAGGTCGAGGATGTAGCGTTGGTTGTAAAAGATCGCCGGCACGAGGAGGGTGAAGATCAGAAGCGCCGGCGCCAGGTACCGGCCAAGGATCGACATGCCGCGATGCACGGCGGGCGGCACCAGCTTCTCGGCGCCGACAGGGCCGATCCATTGCCGCAGCAACTCGATGAGGATCGATCCTCCGAATACGATGCCGACGATGGAGGCGAGTTCGCCGAACCTCGTCCAGTAGGTCAGTTGCCCATCGGGACCGGCCTCGGTGCGGATGCCGATCATCAGCGAAAACAGCACCAGCGCGACGAGGGCGCTCAGGAAAGCCTTTTTCAGGATGAAGGGGATACCCGCTGCGGTGCGGGTTGCGGATACCGTTTCTTGCGAAAGAGCTGTCACGCGGGCGACCCGTCAGACTTTTTCGACTTCGGGACGGCCGAGAAGGCCGGTCGGCATGAAGATTAGCACGATGATCAGGATCGAGAACGCGGCGACGTCCTTGTACTCGACCGAAAAATAGGCCGACCAGAAGGTCTCGATCAGGCCGATCGCAAGCCCGCCCAGCACCGCGCCCGGCAGCGAGCCGATGCCGCCGAGCACGGCCGCCGTGAACGCCTTGATGCCGGCGACGAAGCCCATGTTGAAATCGACCTGGCCATAGTAGAGCAGGTACATCAGGCCCGCCACTGCCGCGAGCGCCGCGCCGATCACGAAGGTCATGGAGATGGTGCGGTCGACATTGACGCCGAGCAGCGCCGCCATGGTCTGGTCCTGCTCGCAGGCGCGCATGTCGCGCCCAAGCCGCGTGCGCAATACGAGCCGGTTGAAGATCAACAGCAGCACGATCGTGGTGACGACCACCACGATCTGGATGTTGGAGAGCTGGATCACGAAACCGTCCGCGCTCTCGTGCAACGTGTAGCCGCCGGTGATCAACGGCGGGATCGGCTTGACCCGGGCGCCCTGCGCCACCTGCGAGTAGTTCGTCAGAACGAAGGACATGCCGATCGCCGACAGCATCGGGGCGAGGCGGAAGGAGTGGCGCAGCGGCCGGTAGGCGATGCGCTCGACGGTCCAGCCATAGAGCGCGGTGATTGCCATCGAGACCAGGAGCACGACGAGCAGGATGATCGGGACCGCGGTCAGGCCGAACGAAACCAGGATCAGGAAGGTGATCAGGGCGATGAAGCCGCCGATCATGAAGATGTCGCCATGGGCGAAATTGATCATGCCGACGATGCCGTAGACCATCGTGTAGCCGATGGCGATCAGGCCATAGATCGAACCGAGGACGAGACCGTTGATGAGCTGCTGGGTGAAATAGTCCATGGGCTGCCGTTATCTGAACTTGGTGCGGCTCAAAGGGAGCTCTTGAGAGAGAGTTCTTGGGGCCCCGGCAGCCCTTGAGCATCCCTTTTGTTGTAACAGGAGGGAACTGGCCGCCGCAACTGGGCTTGGCCTTGGCATAAAGGCTTGTACAGAGTTCATTTCGCGTCCCGGGTTCCACCTCCGGAGAGGGAACCCGGTTCCCCGGCAACCAAAATAGACACCGGCCGTTATGCTCTTCTGGCGTCCAACAAGGGAGTTTCCCGCGATGACGAAGCAGCAAAATCAGAATCCGGGCCAGCAGAATCAGAAGCCCGGCCAGCGCCCCGATCAGCAGCAGCAGGGTGGTGGCCAGAAACCCGGACAGCAGCAACAGGATCCGATGCGCCAGGGCGACAAGCCGGGCCAGCATGGTCAGGACCAGCGTTGATCCCGAAGCACCTTGGAGTTGTGCAAGCGCCTTGGAGTTGCAAGCACTTTGGAGTTGTAAGAGTCCCGCCGAAAGGCGGGACTTTTTCCATTTGCCCGGCTGAGGCTTGTCCACGGCAGTTAAGGTAAACAAAGGGTTTAAATTGCCGCCTCAAGTCGAGGGGAGTTAGCTGCCGCAAAAGGCCCCGACCGGCTCGGGCCCAACGGAAATCATGCGGGAAGCGGCAATGCTGAAGAACTGGCGGATCAGCTCAATCAATGGCGTGGTGTTGGCCGCCTATTTCATCCCGGCCTGGACGTTGATTGCCTTTAATATCATGGTCGCCCCCGTGCACGGCCTCTACGAGCGGCCGAGCGTCGCGGTGGCGCTGTTCATCAGCGACCAGCTTCAGATGTCGGGCATGAGCACGGTCCGCGCGGCGTGGCTGCTGGCGCTCGGCCGCCTCACCGTGGTGGCCTTCTTTGCCATTTTCCTGGCGCTGCTCTCGCTCCCCAGGGTCCGCAAGGCCGGCGGCTCCGACGAGGCGCTCGCCATTGCACTTGTCATCGGCAGCCTGATGTCGTTTGCGAGCATGGTGATGGCCTCGAAGGTCGGCGAGATGGCTGCCCTCAGGCTGCACGCGACCGAGCTCTTGCTGCTGCTCGGCGCGACAATCGTGCTGGTGATCGAGCGGCCGGCCCAGCCGCGCGTCGAATCGACAGCGTCGCTAGGGCTTGAGCAGGCCGAGCTCCTGCACAATCGCTGAGGCTTCCTTGACCGCGTGGTTGGCCGCCGGCACGCCGCAATAGATCGCCTGCTGCAGAAGGATTTCCTTGATATCGTCGGGGGTGAAGCCGCCCTCGGCGAGCGCTGCGCGCACGTGCAGGCGAAATTCGTCCCATTGCCCGAGCGCGACCATGGTGCCGATGACGAGCACGCGACGGGTCCGCTCGTCGAAATGCGGCCGCGTCCAGATCTCGCCCCAGGCGTAGCGGGTGATCAGGTCCTGGAAATCGGTGTTGAACGCATTGCGGTTGGCGATCGACTTGTCGACCCAGGCGTTGCCGAGCACCTTGCGGCGCACCTTCATGCCGGCATCGCGGCGCTTCTCGTCGTCCATGGACTTCTCCTCTTGGGCGGTTCTTCACCTCGCCCCATCGGGGAGAGGTCGATTTGCGCAGCAAATCGGGTGAGGGCGCTCAGGTGCTCATGAGGGACCATAACCCCTCACCCGGCGCTTTGCGCCGACCTCTCCCGATGGGAGAGGTGTTCGAACGTGCGGCACTATCGTTGCGTCAAGAAGCCGACCACCGCGTCAGTGAAGGCGTGCGGCTGCTCGACATTTGAGATGTGGGCGGCATCGATGATGGTCATGCTGGCGCCGGGAATTTGGCTGCGGATCAATTCGCCCGCCGAAATTGGGGTTGCCATGTCGTGGCGGCCGGCGATCACCAGCGTCGGGCTCTTGATCTTCGGCAGCAGCGCGCGCTGGTCGAGCGTCGACAGCGCCTCGCAGCAAGCGAGATAGCCCTCGACCGGGGAGGCCACCAGCATCGCCTTCATCTTCGCGGTAATCTGCGGCTCGCGCTCGCGGAAGTCGGCCGTCAGCCAGCCGGCGATCACGGTATCGGCGACAGCGGCGATGCCGCCTTCCTTGACCGCCTTGATCCGGTTCAGCCAGTTGGTCGGATCGGGGTAGTAGCAGCTCGTGTTGGCGAGGATGATCTTGCCAAACCGCTCCGGCGCGTGGGCGCCCAGCCATTGCCCGACCATGCCGCCCATCGACAGGCCGCACCAATGCACCTTCTCGATGTTGAGGTCGTCAAGGATCGCCAGCACGTCGCGGCCGAAGCGCTCCATCGAATAGGGACCGGGGGCCACGGTGGACTTGCCATGGCCGCGGCGGTCGTAGCGGATGACGCGGAACACCTGCGTCAGCGCCTTCATCTGCGGCTCCCACATCTGCAGCGTGCAGCCGAGCGAGTTGGAGAGCATCAGGGTTGGCCCGCCGTCGCGGCCCTCGACGGAGACGTTGAGCAGGCACCCGTCGGCATCGATCATGGGCATATGGCGGGGTCTCCGTTTTGGAGCATGATCCGGAAAAGTGCGCAGCGGTTTTCCGAAAGGATCATGCTCAAACCATTAATCTTGGTCGAGGCTGTCGAGCAGCCGGTCGATCAGGGCCTGGGAAGCGCCTTGATAGGCCATCGGCTCGAACAATGCCGCAATTTTCTCCGGCGCAAGATGCGCGGTGACGTTCGAATCAGCCGTGAGCACGTCGCGCAAATGCTTCTTCTCGGCGACCGCCTTCTTGCTGGCGGACTCGATCAGGTGATGCGCCTCGCTCTTGCCGATTGTTTCGGCGAGCGCGAAGGTGACGGCTTCCGCCATGATCAGGCCATGCGTCACGTCGAGATTGGCGCGCATGCGCGCGACGTCGACGTCGAGTCCTTCGGCGATATCGACGATGGCAGCAAGCGCGCCGGAAGCGACCAGCATCAACTGCGGCAGCGTCGGCCATTCCGCGTGCCACGGGCCGGCGCTGCGCTCGTGATCCTGGACCTGGGCCGCGAAGATCGTCGCGGCCAATTGCGGCGCCATCGTAGCAGCCCCAAGCGCGCTTGCCGCTGCGACCGGATTGCGCTTGTGCGGCATGGTCGAGGAGCCGCCGCGGCCTTCGCCGGCGGGCTCAAAAGCTTCGGCGACGTCGGTCTGCATCATCAGCGAGACGTCGCGGGCGATCTTGCCGCAACTGCCGGCAAGAATCGCAAGGCTTGATGCCGCCTCGGCGATTCGGTCGCGATGGGTATGCCAGGGCGCTTCGGGCAATTGCAGGTTCAACTCCTGCGCAAGCCGCTCGGCGACGACAAGCCCCTTGTCGCCAAGCGCTGCGAGCGTGCCGGCGGCGCCGCCGAATTGCAGCGCGAGGCCTTCGCGGCGGAGCCGCCGCAGCCGGCAGCGTGCGCGGGCAAGGCTTGCGGCATATTCGGCAGCCTTCAATCCGAACGGCTTCGGCAGCGCGTGCTGGAGCCAGGTGCGCGCGACCATGGCGGTGTTGCGGTAGGTGCGCGCCAGTGCAGCGAGCCCTTTGATGGCGCGGCTGAGGTCGGCGTCCAGCGCGTCGATCCCGGCGCGAAGCATCAGCATGGTCGCAGTGTCGATGACGTCCTGGCTGGTCGCGCCCCAGTGCACGTAGCGCGCCGCCTCTGCATCGGCCCTGGCGACGCCGGCGGTCAGCGCCTTGACGAGGGGGATCGCCAGATTGCCCGACCTGGTCGCGGCTTCGGCGAGCGCGGCAAGGTCGTACGCGGCCGCCTTGCAGGCGGCTTCGATCGGGCCGACCGCGCTTGCGGGAATCACGCCGGTGGCAGCTTCAGCCCGGGCCAGCGCTGCCTCAAATTCGAGCATGTTTTGCAGATAAGCCCGATCATCGCAGATCGCGCGCATGGCGGCGCTCGACAGCATCGGCGCAAGCAGGGGGGAGAGGGATGTGCTCATGTTGCGCGGGACCTAACCACCATGGGCCGCGTCTGCCAATCCCCAACCGTTCACGCAAGCTTTTTGCAGTTGCGAATATGCATTGCATGTGATCGTCGGTCGCCCTTTCCTTTGCGGCTGCCCTGCGTTACTTGAGCAGCGTTACGTCAGTGATCACGGGAGGCAGCCTATGGCCATGACAATGAACGGCGAAGTTCAGCTTGCGGCGTCGCGCGAATCCGTATGGACCAAGCTCAACGATCCCGAGGTGCTGAAGGCCTGCATCCCCGGCTGCGAGGAACTGGAGAAGACCGAAGACGGCGGTTTTCGCGCGGTCGCCAAGATGAAGGTCGGCCCGGTGTCGGCGCGCTTCAAGGGCAAGGTCATGCTCAGCGATCTCGACCCGCCGAACGGCTACAAGATAACAGGCGAAGGCGAGGGCGGTGTGGCCGGCTTTGCCAAGGGCGGCGCGGCGGTGAAGCTGTCTGAGAAGGATGGCGGCACGCTGCTCTCCTATGATGTCGAGGCGCAGATCGGCGGCAAGTTGGCGCAGCTCGGCCAGCGCCTGATCAACGGCGCTGCCAAAAAGCTGGCCGACGAATTTTTTGCGAATTTCGCCAAGGCGGTACAGGGTTAGCTCTGCGCCTAAAGGCATAACTGCCTGCATTTCGGGCGATGTTGCCCGAAGGTGCAATGGCCCATATGATGGGTTGGAATAACTATAAGAACCGCTTCGCCTGACAGGGCGGGGTGCTGACCAGAGAGTCCTGATGGCCAAAATCTCCCTTATCGTGAATGGCAATCCCGTCAATGCCAATATCGACCCCCGCACCCTGCTGGTGCAGTTCCTGCGCGAGCATCTGCGGTTGACCGGGACCCATGTCGGCTGCGACACCTCGCAGTGCGGCGCCTGCGTCGTGCATCTCGACGGCAAGGCCGTGAAATCCTGCACCACGCTCGCGGTGATGGCCGACGGCCACGAGGTCAAGACCATCGAGGGGCTGGCCGCCGACGGCGCGCCGCTGCATCCGATGCAGGAGGCCTTCCGCGAGCATCACGGCTTGCAGTGCGGCTTCTGCACGCCCGGCATGATCATGACCGCGATCGACATCGTGCATCGCAAGGGGCACGAGCTCGACGACCACACGATTCGCGAAGAGCTCGAAGGCAATCTCTGCCGCTGCACCGGCTACCAGAACATCGTCGCCTCGATCGCCGCCGGCGCGAAGGCGATGGCGAAATCCGATCTCGCGTAAACCGACATTCGCGCGCATCTCGCGATCAGGAAGTCCATTATGTACGAATTCAAGTATCATCGCCCTGGGACCGTGCGGCAGGCGGCCAATCTCCTGGTGAAGAACGAGGACGCCAAGGTGATCGCCGGCGGCCATACGCTGATCCCCGTGATGAAGCAGCGCCTCGCAAGCCCGCCGCATCTCGTCGATCTCTCGCATATCGAAGGTCTCGACACGATCGAGATGAAGGGCCGTTCGCTGGTGATCGGCGCCACGGCGAAGCACGCCGATGTCGCGACGTCGGCCATCGTGGGTGAAGCGATCCCGGCGCTCGCGAGCCTTGCCGGCGGAATCGGCGATCCGGCGGTCCGTCACAAGGGCACGATCGGCGGCTCGCTCGCCAACAACGACCCGACCGCGGACTATCCGGCGGCGGTGCTGGCGCTCGGCGCCACCATCGTCACCAACAAGCGCCGTCTGAAGGCGGAAGAGTATTTCCAGGGCCTGTTCACGACCGCGCTCGAGGCGGATGAGATCATCACGAAGGTGATGTTCCCGCTGCCGAAGAAGGCGGCCTACGTCAAATTCCGCAACCAGGCCTCGCGCTATGCGCTGGTTGGCGTGTTCGTGGCGCGGCGTCCGTCGGATGTGCGCGTCGCCATCACCGGCGCCGGCTCGGACGGCGTGTTCCGCGTCACTGCGTTCGAGGAAGCCTTGAAGAAGCGCTTCTCCTCGAAGGTGTTCGACGGCATCGACGTGCCGGCCGAAGGCCTCAACAGCGATATCCACGGCAGCGCGGAGTATCGTGCGCACCTGATCGGGGTGCTGACGCGGCGCGCCGTCGACGCTGCCAACGCCAAAGAGTAGCGCACGATCCGGAAAAGTGTGCAGCGGTTTTCCGACAAGATCATGCGCAAATAAAAGTTGCCCGGACCGGGCGTAGCGAGACTGGCTCTTTCATGACTGCAGCGGCACTGCCGGCATCGGTCGATGCGATGCTCGAACTCCTCACTTCGCGCGGCTATCTTGCGGAGCGGTCGCTGGCGACGGTGACGTATCTGTCGCTGCGCATGGGGCGCCCGCTGTTTCTGGAAGGCGAGGCTGGCGTCGGCAAGACCGAGATCGCAAAAGTGCTGTCGACCGCGCTGGGACGGAAGCTGATCCGCCTGCAATGCTATGAGGGCCTCGACGTCTCTTCCGCGGTCTATGAGTGGAACAGCGCCGCACAGATGATCGCGATCCGGATGGCGGAGGCCGCCGGCGACACCGATCGCGAGCAGCTCTCGTCCGACATCTTCGCCGATCGTTATCTGATCAAGCGGCCGCTGCTCCAGGCGCTGGAGCCGGACGTTGCCGGCCCGCCGGTGCTGCTGATCGACGAGCTCGATCGCGCCGATGAGGCGTTCGAGGCGTATCTGCTCGAAATCCTCAGTGACTTCCAGGTGACCATCCCCGAATTCGGCACCGTGAAGGCGCCGCATCCGCCGATCGTCATCATTACCTCCAACCGCACCCGTGAGATCCACGACGCGCTGAAGCGGCGCTGTCTCTATCACTGGGTTGACTATCCCTCCGCCGAGCGCGAGCTCGCGATCATCAAGACGCGCGTGCCTGGCATCTCGGCAAAGCTGTCGCAGCAGGTGGTGCGTTTCGTGCAGGCGCTGCGCAACCAGGATTTCTACAAGTCCCCGGGCGTCGCCGAGACCATCGATTGGGCGACGGCACTCTCCGAACTCGACGCCCGCTCGCTGACGGCGCAGGTCGTCGGCGACACGCTGGGCGCGCTGCTCAAGTATCAGGACGACATCGTCCGCATGCAGGGCGATGCCTTGCAAAAGGTGCTGAAGGACGCGACGAGCGAGTCGTAAGGTTTCGTCATTCGGGGCGCGGCAAAGCGCGAAACCGGAATCTCGCGCTGCAACCTCTGGATTTCGGGTTCACGCTTCGCGTGCCCCGGAATGACGGAGGAGGGGATAGACCATGGCCATCAATCACCTTGCGCCTGACAAGACCGAGCAGTTCGCCGACAACATCGTCGGTTTCGCCCGCGCGCTTCGTGCTGCCGGTCTTCCCGTCGGCCCCGGCGCGGTGATCGATGCCGTCAACGCGCTCCAGGTGATCGACATCGGCAGCCGCGCCGACGTCTTCACCACGCTAGAGGCGATCTTCGTCAAGCGCCACGAGCATGCGCTGATCTTCAGGCAGGCCTTCAATCTGTTCTTCAGGCCTTCCGAAGAGTGGAAGCACATGCTGGATTCGGTGCCGCTGCCTGATCATGCCAAGAAGAAGCCGCCGCCGGCCTCCCGCCGCGTCCAGGAGGCGCTGTCGCAGCCGCAGATGACGGAGACGCCGCAGCACCAGGAGCAGGATCTGCGCCTGTCGGTCTCCGACAAGGAAATCCTTCAGAAGAAAGACTTCGCGCAGATGAGCGCGGCGGAGATCAGCGAAGCGCTGCGCGCAATCGAGAAGATGAAGCTGCCGCAGGCCGAGCTCCTGACGCGCCGGCATCGGCCCGATCGGCGCGGGTTGCGCCTCGACCTGCGCCGAACCTTACGGGCCTCGCTGCACACCGGCGGCGACATCATCGACATCCACCGCCTCGGGCGGATCGAGAAGCCGGCGCCGATCGTGGCGCTCTTGGATATCTCGGGCTCGATGAGCGAATACACCCGCCTGTTCCTGCATTTCCTCCATGCCATCACCGACGCGCGCAAGCGCGTCTCCGTCTTCCTGTTCGGCACCCGCCTCACCAACGTCACCCGTGCGCTCCGCCAGCGCGATCCGGACGAGGCGCTGGCAAGCTGCTCGGCGGCGGTGGAGGACTGGGCCGGCGGCACGCGGATTGCGACCTCGCTGCACAACTTCAACAAATTGTGGGCGCGGCGCGTGCTGAGCCAGGGCGCCATCGTGCTCCTGATCTCCGACGGGCTGGAGCGCGAGGCGGACTCCAAGCTCGCCTTCGAGATGGACCGGCTGCACCGCTCCTGCCGCCGGCTGATCTGGCTGAACCCGCTGCTCAGGTTTGGCGGCTTCGAGGCCAAGGCCCAGGGCATCAAAATGATGCTGCCCCACGTTGACGAATTCCGCCCGGTGCATAATTTGAGTTCGATCCAGGAGCTGATCAAGACGCTCTCCCAGCCGCTGCCGCCGCATCACCGCAGCCTGATCCGTTCCGCAGCTTGAGAGGTAGGCCATGCTCGATCGCGACGAGGATATCCTGAAGGCGGCGGAGGACTGGCAGAAGGCCGGCCATGGCGTAGCGCTTGCAACGGTGGTCGAGACCTGGGGCTCGGCACCGCGGCCGGCGGGCTCGAGCCTCGTGATCAACGACGACGGCACGTTTTTGGGCTCGGTGTCCGGCGGCTGCGTCGAAGGCGCCGTGGTCACCGAGGCCATGGACGTGATCGAGACGGGCAAGCCGAAAATGCTGGAGTTCGGCGTGGCCGACGAGACCGCCTGGAACGTCGGGTTGTCCTGCGGCGGTACCATCCGTGTCTTCGTCGAGAAGGTTGGCTAGCCGTGAAGCTCGAAACCCTGCACGAACTCAATGCCGAGCGCGCCGCGCGGCGGCCGGTCATCCTTGTCACCGACACCGAGAGCGGCGAGCAGCGGCTGGTGAAGGCCAAGGACTTTGCCAAGGATCCCCTGCGTGTCGAGCTGGAGAAGCAGCTCCGCACGGGTAAGAGCGGCAATGTCGAGGCCGGCGACAAGAAGCTGTTTCTCAACGTCTATGCGCCGACCGCGAAGATGGTGATCGTCGGGGCCGTCCATATCAGCCAGGCGCTGGCGCCGATGGCGCGCTCGCTCGGCTATGACGTCACGGTCGTCGATCCCCGCACGGCCTTTGCGAGCGCCGAGCGATTCCCGGACGTGCCGCTGATCGCGGAATGGCCCGACGTCGCGCTGCCGCCGCTCAACATCGACCACTACACCGCCTTCGTGGCGCTGACCCACGATCCCAAGATCGACGATCCCGCGCTGCTGCATGCCTTCGAGCGCGACTGCTTCTATATCGGCGCGCTCGGCTCGCGGAAGACGCATGCCAAGCGCGGCGACCGGTTGCGGGCGCAGGGTGCGAAGGATAGCGACATCGCGCGCATCCATGCGCCGATCGGCCTTGCGATCGGTGCGGTCTCGCCGTCCGAGATCGCTGTGTCGATCATGGCCGAGATCACGGCGCAACTCCGCCTGCCTCCGAAAGAAAAAGAAGTAGCGGCATGAAATTCGGCCCGGCGAGTCCGAAGGATGCGATTGGAGGGGTGACGGTCCACACCCTGCGCCAGGGTCCGCTGGTGCTGAAGAAGGGCACGACGATCGGCCCTGGCGAGGTCGAGGCGCTGACACGCGCCGGCATCAAGGACATCGTCGTGGTACGCATGGAGCAGGGCGACGTCTCCGAGGACGTCGCGGCCGCCAGCATTGCCGATGCTGTTGGCGGCGAGGGCATCCATGTCGAGCGCGCTTTCACCGGCCGCGCCAATCTGTTCGCGGCGCGCCCCGGCGTGCTGGTGATCGACCGCGCGGCGGTCGATCGTATCAACAATGTCGATGAAGCCATTACCTTTGCGACGCTCTCCGCCTTCAAGCCGGTGGTCGAGGGCGAGATGGTCGGCACCGTGAAGATCATCCCGTTCGGCGTCGAGGGCGGTTTGCGTGATGCCGCGGTGAAGGCCGCTGGCCGCGACGTGCTGCGCGTTGCGCCTTACGTGATCAAGCGTGTCGGCGTGGTCTCGACGCTGCTGCCGGGCCTGTCCTCCAAGGTCGTCGACAAGACGCTGCGCGTCACTGCCGAGCGGCTGGCGCCTGCGGGGGCTAACATCATCGCCGAGCGGCGGGTGCCGCATGAGGAGACGGCGCTATCGGCGGCGATCAAGGAGCTGCTCGGACTTGGCGCCGAGCTCGTCATCGTGTTCGGCGCCTCCGCGATCGCCGATCGCCGCGACGTGATCCCGGCGGCTATCACCGAGATCGGCGGCGCGATCGAGCATTTCGGCATGCCGGTCGATCCCGGCAATCTGCTGCTGATCGGCCGCGCCGGCCAGGTGCCCGTGCTGGGCGCGCCGGGCTGTGCGCGCTCGCCGGTGGAAAACGGCTTTGACTGGGTGCTAATGCGGCTCCTCGCCGGCATCAAGGTGACGCGCGCCGAGCTGATGGGTATGGGTGTCGGCGGCCTGTTGATGGAGATCGTCACGCGGCCGCAGCCGCGCGCAAAACCCGAGACCGAAGGCAACAGCCACGTCGCTGCGATCGTGCTCGCCGCCGGGCGGTCGACCCGGATGGGCGGGCCAAACAAGCTGCTCGCCGAGCTCGAGGGCAAGAAGCTGGTGCGGATCGCGACCGAGCAGGTGCTGGCCTCAAAGGCGTCCGAGGTGATCGTCGTCACCGGCCATCAGGCCGAGCTGGTCGAGCAGGCGCTTAGGGGCTTGAAGGTGAAGTTCGTTCGCAATCCGGATTTTGCCGGCGGCATCGCAAGTTCGGTCAAGGCCGGCATCGCGGCCGTGCCGGAGACCTGCGATGGCGCGCTGGTCTGCCTTGGCGATATGCCGCTGATCGATGCCGGGCTGGTCGACCGCCTGATCGACAGTTTTGCACCCGACCGCGGCAATCTGATTGCCGTGCCCGTCAGCGAGGGCCGCCGCGGCAATCCTGTGCTGTGGTCGCGCCGCTTCTTCAGCGAATTGATGACGCTCGACGGCGACATCGGCGCGCGCCATCTGATCGCCAAGCATGCGGAAGTCGTGGCCGAAGTCCCCGTCGATGGCGAGAGCGCCTTCCTCGACATCGATACGCCGCAAGCGCTGGAAGCCGCGAGACGCGGATAGAGATGCCGTAGGGTGGGCAAAGCGAAGCGTGCCCACCACTTCTCCCGCCAATCGACGAAAGATGGTGGGCACGGCGCAAGAGCGCCTTTGCCTACCCTACAAATCGGGTCTGCTTGCCGCCTCCCAATCTCCCGATTTCAACCACTCGTTCACCATCTGGAAACGACCGGCCGATAAGGTCTCCTCCGCCTGCCTCGGGGGAGGGGAATTTCCATGGCTTCGAACGTCGTCGCGCGCCGTTGCGCGATGTTTTTCTTTGGGCTGAGCGTTGCTGTGGCAGGGGCCCGCTACGTCACGGATGCACACGCCGCCGGCGCCTTCGCGGTCGGCAAGTGCGGCGCCTATGGTCATGCCTATGACTTCCCCGGCGAAGCTGCGGCGCGCGCCGCCGCACAAAAGCAGTGCAAGGGCGAGTGCACGACCGTGACCATGAAGCGCGCCTGCGCCGCGATGTCAGTCGATCTCGCCAATCCCTGCGGCGCTTATGGCTACGCCGTGAAGCCGAAGATCTCGACGACGCTCAACGCCGCCACGCGCGAATGCTACAAATATGGCGGCAAGGAATGCGTCATCCGTGCCTGGGCCTGCGACGCGAAGGGTTGAAGCCCCGCACGCGGTCGTTGGTGATGGCTCGGCCGATCAGGCCTCTGTCTCGATCGACCAGGGGACCTTCGCTTTTACGAAATCCGACCACGCCTTCCTGAGACGCGGTTCGGTACCGACCATCGCGTGTGCCTGCCAGCCGGCGATCGCGGCTGCCGCAGTGCTGCCGTTTGCGGACTCCGTGCCGATATCCGCGAGCAGCGAAGCCGTTGTCGCCATGTCGTTATAGATGCCGAGCTCGTGCTGCAAATCGGCCAGTCTGTCCGAGAAGCGTTTTGCAGACTTGCGCTGCCCATAGAGCGGCAACAGGAAATCAGCGACATAGCGCAGCTTCTTCACGGCGAGCCTCACGCAGTGCAGCTCATCAGGGGTGAGCGACTTGAAGCGGCGGCCGCGCTTGAGCACCTTCGCATGCTGGGCCGACAGAATACGCCGTGCGAAATTCATGGCGAGCTCGGCCAGTTGGCCCAAACGTTCCGCAGCGACTTCGCTGCGCCAGCCGCGCGTTTCGATCCAGCCGCCAAGCCCGATCACGAACGACGCAGCCCGGCGGTCGCCCAGCACCAGGCGCGCCTTGTCGTAGGAGGACGTCCGGCGTTGTTCTACGGCTTGATCCAGTGCGTCGAAGCCGGCGATCGAGGGGCAGCCTTGCGCGACGGTGCGCAGCGTGTCGTTCTGGAAGACGTCCCACTCGCGCGCGGCGGAGAGATTTTGTCCCAGCCACCTGGCCTCTGCGCGCAGCAGGTCGAGCTTGCTCTCCGATAGGACCGATTGCATCAGGTGCATGGCGGATCGCAGGCGGCGCAGGGCGACGCGAAGCTGATGAATCCCTTCGGGATCGCGGCCGTCCTCGGCGGCGGGAAGCGACTGGAGAAGATGAAGGAGACAGGCGCGCAGGATCGCGGCAAAGGTCTCATCGAGGGAGGCCGATGGATCGAGGCGCAGCTTGCGCGGCCTTCTTGCCGCCGGCGGGGTGTCGGCGGCAAGGTCAAATCCGCGCGCCGATTTGCTGCGGATGGATGGTTTCACCGGTCCATGCTCGGCGAGCCGCAGCGCAAGCTCGTAGACTGCGGACACGCTACCGGACTTGAGCTCGAGCTCGATCTCGCTGACCGGCATCGATCGATCGCCGGATTTCAGGAAGCCCTGGTCGAAAGCGACCTCGACGGTGCCGGATGGCAGGTCAACGATGCGCTGATGCCGGTGGATGTCGGTGGTGAAGACCGCCTCGAGCGGACGACGATCGAGATCCGTGCGCAGCTTCTCCGGGATGAACGGCAGCGCCAGCGCGACATCGGCAGCAGCGGAGGGTACGCTTGCCTCCCATTCGCCACGCCTGAGCGGATCGTTCTCGGAGTCGGCCTTCACGGTCTGTGTGAACCGAGCGCCGCTCTGGCGCACCCTGAAGCTCAATCCATGACGACGAAGCGCACGCTTGGGCGTGTCGTAGTAGATGGCCTTGAGGTGCTTTCGTGTGCCCTTGTTGCGCGCGTTCGCCGTGATGATCGGTGCATTGTTGAAATCCGCCAGGCGATCAGCGTCCACAAGCAGCTTGAGTTCGAGTTCGGCGGCGCGTGGAGCAACGTCACCGGACGGGGAGACATCCTGTGCAGGCGTCTCACCACCAGACGGCCTGGCGTCAGCGCCAAGGCCTTCGGCGTCCGAGACGTCGCCGTGCGCGAGCGCATCGTCAATGCGAGGCTCTTGTTCCGTGCGGGACGCGACAGAGTTCTTGGTTTTCTTCCTGTCTTCTGTGCTTCTCGTCCTGTCCTCCGGGACGTGATGGCCGTTGGACCGAGGTACATTACGCACGGTTTCGAAGGCCGGCTTCATGGCGCCAGATTCGGACATAGGATTTGTGTGACAGTTTGATGACAGTGCCGTGATGTATAGCCGACTCGACTCGCGTGGGGAAGCGGTCCCCGGTTGCATCGAGTTTGAAATTTTCCCGCTGTGAACAAATAGGTCAACCTGAGTTACATTCATCCTCAGATAGCACTCACTCGAGGAATTTTATTTCTCGATGCGTGGCAAGCGTGGGGAAAATCATGCAATTCGACACCAAGATCGCCGTCGTGATCCGCACCGATCTCCAAGCGTGGCAGAAGCTCAACGTGGCCTCGTTCCTCACCAGTGGAATCGCCGCCAACTTTCCCGAATGCATAGGCGAGCCTTACGAGGACGCGTCCGGGACCAAGTATCTTTCCTTGATCGGTCAACCGATCCTGATCTACGGCGCCGATGGTCCTGCACTGTCCCGCGCGCTCGATCGCGCGCTGACGCGCAATGTCACGCCCGCGGTCTATACGGAGGACATGTTCTCGACCACGCATGATGCTGCCAATCGCGAGGCGGTGAGGGCGGTCAGCCGCGCCGATCTCAATCTCGTTGGCATCGCGATGCGCGCCGAGCGCAAGGTGATCGATAAAATTTGCGATGGTTTGAAGTTCCATCACTGACATGTTCGCTCGCGCGTAAACCACTGTCACCGGATGTGTCTTCGCATCGTGTGCGCAAACATTGTGCTGTTTGACGTCAATCAAGGGCGCGCCGCTCGCGGCCATTAGTCTGCTTCCCGCAAATGCAATGGACTTTGCACAAATGCAAAGGACTTTGCACGAATGCAAAGGAGCAGACCGATGCCGACCATGAAAGCTGCCGTCGTCACCAGTTTTGGCAAGCCGCTCGAGATCAAGGATGTACCACTGCCGCAGCCTGGTCCTGGCGAGGTCCTGGTCAAGGTGAAGGCTTGCGGGGTCTGCCACACTGATTTGCACGCAGCGTCCGGCGATTGGCCGGTTAAACCGGTTCCGCCCTTCATTCCGGGGCACGAGGTCGCCGGCTCCGTCGCTGCGTTGGGACCCGGCGTCACCGACCTCAGGGTGGGCGACGCTGTCGGCGTCGCGTGGCTGCACGATTCGTGCATGGCTTGCGAATATTGCGAGACCGGCTGGGAGACGCTGTGCGAGCATCAGCACAACACCGGCTACAGCGTGAATGGTGGCTTTGCCGAATACGTCATCGCCGCTGCCGCGTTCGCGGCGAAGCTGCCGGCCAATATCGATTTCGCCGGCGTCGCACCGATCCTCTGCGCCGGCGTGACGACCTACAAGGGATTGAAGGAGACCGAGGCACGGCCCGGCGAATGGGTAGTGATCTCGGGCGTCGGCGGTCTCGGCCATGTCGCGATCCAATATGCCAAGGCGATGGGGCTCAAGGTCGCCGCCATCGACATCGCCGAAGACAAGCTGGCGCTGGCGCGCACGACGGGCGCCGATCTCGCAGTCAACGCGCTGAATGCAGATGCCGTCGACAAGGTGCTGGCCGCGACCGGGGGAGGGGCGCATGGCGTGCTGGTGACCGCCGTCTCAACGGCTGCCTTCGCGCAGGCGCTGAAGATGGCGCGCCGGAAGGGCACCGTCAGTCTCGTCGGTCTGCCGCCCGGCGAATTCCCGACCCCGATCTTCGATGTCGTGCTGAAGCGCATCACCGTGCGCGGCTCAATCGTCGGCACGCGCAGGGATCTCGATGAGGCCATCGCTTTTGCGGCCGACGGGAAGGTGCATGCTGAGGTCACCAAGGTCCCGCTCGCCGAGATCAACACGGTGTTCGAAAAGATGAAGGCCGGCAAGATCGACGGCCGCATGGTGCTCGATTTTGCCTAGATTAATTTAGCGCCGGCGTCTCACGCCGGCGGCATGGTGTCGAACTTGGGCAGGCTCGGATCGAGGCGATCCCAGTCATGACCGCGCGCTGCATAAGTTATCACCTGCGGCTTGTAGCGGGCCGGCTCGTCGAGGCTCGCGGCGCGGACGGTGAAGATGTCGGGCTGTGCTGCGAAGGTCATGTAGACCGGCAAACCGCACACGGAGCAGAAGGCGCGCGTCTTCACGTTGCCGCTGTCGCCGACCATGTCCCATTGCTTGGCCTCGCCCGTCACCGTGACGCCAGGGCGCGCGAAGGTAAGGTACGAGCCGTGGCCGGTGCCGCTTTCACGTTGACAGTCCCGGCACTGGCAGTGGTTGGCGAAGAGGGGCTCACTGGCAATCGAATAGCGGATCGCGCCGCAGGCGCAGCCGCCGGTATAGGGCTTGTTCATCGCGGGATCTCCCACTCACTGTTCGCCGCTGATCTCGTCGAGCTGCCGGACGACCTTCTTCCAGCCTCCGCTCATGACCGCGTAGGCGGAGTCGTTTCTGGGCATGACGAAGCCCGCATGAACCAGACGGATCCGCGTTCCGGCGTCGACTGGGGTGAGGGACCAGGTCACGATCGTGTCGAGCGGCGCGCCGTAGCCGGTGTTGCGCTCGTCGCCGCCCTTCCAGGCATAGACGAGACGCTGGTTCGGGATGACCTCCAGAACCCGGCAATGAATCACTCCATCCCAGGCGCCTCCCGGCGTGGTTTGGAAGGTGAAGGTGTTGCCTTCGATCGCCTCGAAGCCGGTCGGCGGCATCAGCCAGCGCGCGATCAACTGCGCGCTGGTCAGCGCCTTCCAGACTGTCGCGGGTGTGTGAGGGAAGACCTCTTCAATGGCGATGTCCCGGATATTCGCTTGGGTCTCGGCTTTCAACTCGGCTGCACTCACGGATCGATCTCCTTCAAGAGGTCACGCAGGTTCTGGAAGCGCTCGCGCCAGAAGACGCCATAATGATCCATCCACTCGACCAGAGGCTCGAGTCCCTGCGGCGCGGCGCGGTAGTAGACGTTGCGCCCCTCGGCGCGTTCGGCGACGAGGCCCGCCTGTTTCAGCGACTTCAGGTGTTGCGAGATCGCGCCCTGGGTCACGCCGCTGCCGCGCGTCAGCTCCGCGACGCAGATCTCCTTGCTCTGGAAAACACGCTCGAACACGGCGCGGCGGGTTGGATCGGCGAGAGCGCGCATGACGGTGGTGACGGAGTTTGGAGCGGCTTCGAGCATGCCATTAAATTAGCGTACGCTAATGAATTAGTCAAGGCTAATTTGTCCGAGGTGGATGTTTTCAGGCGAATCCAATTGACGATGACTGACCAGTCAGTCATAAATTACAGATGTCAAAGAAGCCGACCAAACCCGTCATGTCATCCGCAGTCCGCGCCAAGAGCGATGCGCACGAAGCCGGCGAAGCTGCCGCTCCCGGATCAAACCGCGCCACGCGCGCGGCGGAGCGGCGTGCGGCGATCGTGGAGGCGGCTCTGGAAGAGTTCATCGCGCGCGGCTTTGCGGCGACGCGGCTCGACGACATCGCCAAGCGCGCGGGCGTGGCGAAGGGCACGATCTACCTGCACTTCAAGGACAAGGAATCCATGTTCGAGGAGCTGGTGCGCATCGTCATCGTGCCAGTGGTCGAGCGGCTCACCACGCTGCCGCCGCCGACCGGCTCGGTGCGCGATCTCGTCGAGGCCTTTGCGACCAATTTCCTGAAGGAGGTTGCGAACACCAGGCGCGGCGATCTCGTGCGCCTGATCGTGGCGGAGGGGCCGCGCTTTCCGGCCGTGGCCGACTTTTACTATCGCGAGGTGGTGTCGCGCGGGATGGCCGGCATGCGCGCGCTGATCGAACTCGGGATCGCCCGCGGTGAGATTCAGCAAAAGAACCTCGCGCGCTTTCCCCAGATCCTGGTCGCGCCGGCGCTGATCGCGGTGATCTGGCAGAGCCTGTTTGCGCGGCATTTCCCCCTCGACGCGCAGGAGATGCTGCGCGTCCATCTCGATTTGATTTTTGGCGAACGGAGGACGACATGAGGTCGTCGCAAACCATTTCTCACCTCATCCTGAGGAGCGCGGAACGCGCGTCTCGAAGGATGAAGGCCCGGTTGTTGCCCCTCGCCCTTCGAGACGCCGCTTCGCGGCTCCTCAGGGTGAGGGTTCGACAGAGGCATCTGCCGCCCCAGGCGATTCAGTTTTCGGTGCCTCTCGCGCGACTCTGTGCGATCGCGGCCCTGGTGCTTGCAACCGGGCTTGCCGCCTGCAAGGAGAGCCGCGATCCCGGCTTCCAGGGCTGGGTCGAGGCCGACATGATCTTCGTCAGCCCCGATGAGGCCGGCCGCGTCACCAAGCTCAACGTCCGCGAAGGCGACGAGGTGAAGGTCGGCGACGCCCTTTACTCGGTCGACGACGATCTCCAGCTTGCCGATCTCAATCAGACCAAGGCGACGCTGGCGAACGCGCAGCAGACCCATGATCGTGCGGAGTCGCTTAGAAAGACCGGCTCCGGTACGCAGGTGACGCTCGATTCTGCCGTCTCGGACCTGCGGGTCGCTGAGGCGCGCGTGGTGACCTCGGAGACGCGGCTGGCGCGGCGCAAGGGTTTTGCGCCGGTTGCCGGCACCATCCAGCAGATCTATTTCCGCGAGGGCGAGATGGTGGCGGCGCAGCGGCCAGTGCTGTCGATCATGCCGCCGGGCAACATGAAGCTGCGCTTCTTCGTGCCGGAGACCGAGCTGCCCAAGCTTGCGATCGGCGATCAGGTGCGGGTCGCCTGCGACAATTGTGCGGCCGATCTCACCGCGAAGATCTATTTCATCGCGACCACGGCCGAATACACCCCGCCGGTGATCTACAGCCTCGATGAGCGCAACAAGCTCGTGTACTTGATCCAGGCGCGGCCGTCGCGGCCCGATGCGCTGCGCGTGGGCCAGCCGATCAGCGTGTATCTCAATCCCAAAACTCCGGTAGCGGACAAGCGATGAGCGGGACAGCCGGCAACGGTATCGCGATCGACGTCAAAGGACTGACAAAGTCCTTTGGCGGCCGCGAGGTCGTGCACGATCTGTCGATGCAGGTGAAGCGCGGCTCGATCTACGGCTTTCTCGGTCCCAACGGAAGTGGCAAGACCACGACCATTCGCATGCTCTGCGGGCTTCTGACGCCCGACAGCGGCGAGGGCACCTGTCTCGGCTACGACATCAGGCGCGATGCCGATCGCATCAAGCGCCAGGTCGGCTACATGACCCAGCGCTTCAGCCTGTATCAGGACCTCTCGGTGCGCGAGAACCTGGAGTTCGTTGCGCGGCTCTACGGCATGCGCGATGCGCGCGGCGCGGCAGGCGAGATGATCAAGCGGCTCGGTCTGTCGGGCCGCGAGGAGCAGCTTGCGGGCGAGCTCTCCGGCGGCTGGAAGCAACGGCTGGCGCTGGGCGCTTGCACGCTGCCCAATCCGCAACTCCTGCTGCTGGACGAGCCGACCGCCGGCGTCGATCCCAAGGCGCGGCGCGACTTCTGGAACGAGATCCATGCGCTCGCCGCCGAAGGCCTCACCGTGCTGGTGTCAACTCATTACATGGACGAGGCCGAGCGCTGCCACGAGATCGCTTACATCGCCTACGGCCATCTCCTCACCCATGGCACGGTCGACGAGGTGATCGCGAAATCCGCGCTCACCACCTACACCGTCACTGGCGATGATTTGAACGGGCTCGCCGCCGAGCTCACCGGCAAGCCCGGCGTCGACATGGTGGCGCCGTTCGGCACCTCGCTGCACGTCTCGGGCCGCGACGTCGCGGCGCTGGAAGCCAGTATCGCGCCCTTGCGCGACCGGGATGGCATGCACTGGCAGAAATCGCATCCCTCGCTCGAAGACGTCTTCATCGAACTCATGAACCGCTCCAGGGACAATTTCCAATAAGGACAATTTCCAATGAGCGTTACAGACATATCGGATCACGGTCACGACATCCGCGAGCGCTTCGGCTTCTGGCGGCGCTCCTATGCGATGGTGGTGAAGGAGTTCATCCAGCTCCGCCGCGACCGCGTCTCCTTCGCCATGATCGTGATCATCCCGGTGATGCAGCTTCTGCTGTTCGGCTATGCCATCAACACCACGCCGCACAATCTGCCGAGCGCCGTCCTGCTCCAGGAGGATAGCGATCTCGCGCGCTCCGTGCTGAAGGCGCTGGAGAACACCGCCTATTTCCGTTTCACCCGCGAGGTGCACGACGTCGACGAGTTCGACAACCTGCTGAAGTCCGGTAAGGTGCTGTTCGGCGTCGAGATCCCGCGCGGCTTCGAGCGCGCGGTGCGGCGCGGCGACAAGCCGGCGCTGCTGGTCGCCGCCGATGCGACCGATCCGGTCGCGGCAAGCGCAGCGCTCGGCTCGCTCGGCATGATCGTGCAGACCGCGCTCCAGCACGATCTCTACATCGGCGATCCCCCGGAGATGCCGTTCGAGATCCGTGCGCACGCCCGCTACAATCCGGCCGCGTCCTCGCGGCTGAACATCGTGCCGGGCCTCGTCGGCACCATCCTGACCATGACCATGCTGATCTTCACCGCGCTGTCCGTCACGCGCGAGGTCGAGCGCGGCACCATGGAAAGCCTGCTCTCGATGCCGATACGGCCGGTCGAGGTGATGTTCGGGAAGATCATCCCTTACGTGCTGGTCGGCTTCATTCAGGCCTTCCTGATCCTCTCGATCGGCGTGTTGCTGTTCGGCGTGCCCGTGCTCGGCAGCCTCACCTTGCTGGCGCTGCTTTCGACGCTGTTCATCACCACCAATCTCGCAATCGGCTACACGTTCTCGACCATCGTGCAGAACCAGCTCCAGGCCATGCAGATGTCGATGATGTTCTTCCTGCCGAGCATCTTGCTGTCCGGCTTCATGTTCCCGTTCGCTGGCATGCCGGTCTGGGCACAATATCTCGGCGAGGGCCTGCCGCTGACGCATTATGTGCGTATCGTCCGCGCCATCATGCTCAAAGGCGCAACCGTCCAGAACCTGCAATATGACACTTTGGCGCTGGCAGCCCTCATGCTGGTCGCCATGGTCATCGCCGTGACGCGCTTCCGCCGCACGCTCGATTGAGGCAAAATGCCCCGCAACGACGAGGGGCGAGATGGTCAGTTTTGCGAGCAGGACCGGCGGGCAGAAGGCCGCGATATCGGCGGATTTCGAGCACGAGCTGGCGCGCGAGGTACTGCGGACCGAGCTGTTGCGCGTGAAGGCGCTGATCGTGACGGGATGCGTCATGATCCTGTTCATCACTGCGATGTACCTGATCGCCCCGAGCGTCGTGGACCGGGTCTGGCACGGGACGTCCGGGCTGATCCAGGTCTATAGCCTGCTGATCGGATTTGTCCTGTTCGAGGTCTGGGTTCAGTCCCAGATCAGGCGAAATCTCAGGCTCGATCGGGACGTGCCGGTGGTCAGGCGGTACATCGGGACGCTGATCGAGACCTCGCTGCCGACGGTCATCCTGGTCCTGGAGATCCGCAGTATGGGGGCAATCCCTGCACTCGGTTTTGCCGTGCCCCTGGTCTATTTCATCTTCATCATTCTCTCGACGCTGCGCCTCGATTTCTGGTTGTCGGCCTTCACCGGATTCGTGGCGGCTGCCCAGCTCCTCGCCGTCGCACTCTATTTCGATCCCGTCAGCGGCGCCGGCGAGCCTCAGGCCTATTTCCATGCGGTGCGCAGCTGCATCATCCTGGTCTGCGGCGTGCTCGCAGGCGCCGTCGGCGCGCAGCTTCGCCGCCAGTTCGCGGCAAGCATCACGGCAGCTACCGCGCGCGACCGCGTCACAAACCTGTTCGGCCAGCACGTCTCGCCGCAGGTCGTCGAGCGGCTGATGGCGGAGGGGACCAGCGCGGGCGGCGACATCAGGCGTGTCGCGGTGATGTTCGTCGACTTCCGCGGCTTCACCGCCGGCGCACGCTCGCGCTCGCCGCAGGACGTGGTCGATCGGCTCGACGGCGCCTTCGCCGTGCTGGTCGACATCCTCGATCGCCATGGCGGCATCGTGAACAAGTTCTTGGGCGACGGTTTTCTCGCACTGTTTGGGGCACCGCTCGCCGCATCCGACGCCGCGCACCGGGCCGTCGCTGCCGGCCGCGAGATGCTCAGCGCGATGGACCACATCAACGCGCAATCGAGCTGGCCGCTGCGGATCGGCATCGGCATCCATTTCGGCGAGGTCGTCGCCGGCAATATCGGCTCACCCCGGCGCAAGGAGTATACGGTGATCGGCGACACCGTGAACTTTGCCTCAAGGCTGGAGGCGCTGAACAAGGATTTCGGCTCGCAGCTCCTGATTTCGTCCGCGGTGCGCGATGTCCTCGGTGACGATGGCGACGATGCCGTCGCGCTCGGAGAGGTCGAGGTGCGCGGCTACGAGCGGCCGATGGCGGTTTTTCAGTTGGGGTAGTGGACTCCGATGCCCGTCATTCCGGGGCGCCCTAAGGGCGAACCCGGAATCTCGAGATTCCGGGTTCGGCTCTTCGAGCTGCCCCGGAATGACGACCACCAGGCTTTAGGAGGGTGAAGGTATTTCAGTAGTTCTTGACTCATTTCTCATCTAGTCATCTATATGACTATATGAATTCAGCCCCGCTCGACGACCGCCTGCCACGCTACCAGCGCCTGCGCGACGATCTCGCCGCGCGGATCAACCGCAATGAATGGAGGCCGGGCGAGCCGATTCCGTCCGAAGCCGAGCTCGCCGCGCATTACGGCGTCGCGATCGGCACCGTGCGGAAGGCGATCGATCAGCTCGTCAGCGACACCGTGCTTGAGCGCCAGCAGGGCCGCGGCACCTTCGTCCGCCGCGCGCGCTTCAACTCCTCGCTGTTCCGCTTCTTCCGCTTCCAGTCCGAGAGCGGCGAGCGCCGCGTGCCGCAAAGCCGCATCCTCAGGCGGAAATGCGTGCCGGCAACCTCTGCCGTCGCATCCGCGCTGCGTATCTCCGTCGGCGAGCCCGTGATCAGTCTGTCGCGCCTGCGCCTGATTGACGACGTGCCGCTGCTTGCCGAAGAGATCTGGCTGCAAAAGTCGCGCTTCGCGGCGATCCTCGACATCGACCCGTCCGAGTTCGGCGACCTGCTTTATCCGCTCTACGAGGAGCGCTGCGGCGAGGTCGTGGTGTCGGCGGAGGAAATCCTGACCGTCGAGACTGCGAGCGAGATGCAGGCTCGCCTGTTGCGGCTCGAGGCCCGCGCGCCGCTGATCGTCATCGAGCGTCTCGCGCTCGATCTCGAGCGGCGCCCGATCGAATGGCGCCGCTCGCGCGGGCCGGCCAACCGCTTCCGCTACCACGCCGAGATCCGGTGAGCGCGAGCGAAAACGACATCAAGCAATAACCAATTTTCAGGGAAGAGACGATGGCAAACTGGTACAGCGAAAGCTCGCCGCTCGAGCGGCGCACCTTCTGGGCAAGCTTCGGCGGATGGGCGCTGGATGCGCTCGACGTCCAGATGTTCGGCCTTGCGATCCCCGCGCTGATCGCGGCCTTTGGCATCAGCAAGGCCGATGCCGGCCTGCTTGGCTCGGTCACCCTGTTCTTCGGCGCTTTCGGCGGCTGGCTTGGCGGCGCGCTCGGTGACCGCTTCGGGCGCGTCAAGGCGTTGCAGATCACGGTCGCTGCCTTCGCGCTTGCGACCTTTGCCAGCGCTTTTGCGATGAGCTTTGCGCAACTCCTGGTCCTGAAGGCCATCCAGGGCCTCGGCTTCGGCGCCGAATGGGCCTGCGGCGCGGTGCTGATGGCCGAGATCATCCGTCCCGAGCATCGCGGCAAGGCGCTCGGCTCGGTGCAGAGCGCCTGGGCGGTGGGGTGGGGCGCAGCCGTGCTGCTGTCGGCGCTGGTCTTCACTTATGCGCCGGCGGATATCGCGTGGCGGATCCTGTTCGCGGTCGGACTGTTGCCCGCGCTCCTCATCATCTTCATCCGCCGCGGCCTGAAGGAGCCGCAGCGCGTGGCACCGAGCGCAGCTCAGCCGCCGTTCTTTGCCACACTCGCCGGCATCTTCCATCGCGACGTGCTGCGCGCGACGCTGATCGGCGGTCTCTTCGGTACTGGTGCCCATGGCGGCTATGCCGCGCTGACCACGTTCCTGCCGACATACCTGCGCGAGGTGCGGCATCTGTCGGTGCTGGGCTCGAGCGGCTATCTCGCCGTCATCATCGTCGCCTTCTTCTGCGGCTGCGTGACGAGCGGCATCATCAGCGACCGCATCGGCCGCAGAGCCAACGTCGCGTTCTTCGCCACCACCTGCATCGTCACCGTGCTTATCTACATCTTCGCGCCGCTGACCAATTCGCAGATGCTGGTGCTGGGTTTTCCCCTCGGCTTCTTCTCCGCGGGCATTCCGGCGAGCATGGCCGCGCTGTTCAGCGAGCTCTATCCGGCAGGCGTGCGCGGCACCGGCGTCGGCTTCTGCTACAATTTCGGCCGCGTCGTCTCCGCCGCGTTTCCGTTTCTCGTCGGCTATCTCAGCGACCATATCGGGCTTGGGCCGGCGATCGGGATCGACGCGGCGTTTGCCTATTCGCTGGTGCTGATCGCGGTGCTGCTGCTGCCCGAGACCCGGGGCAAGGTGTTCGAGCAGGCCGTAGCCGGCACACGAGCCTGAGCTGCGAATGTGGAGTAACGAGCATGACGACAGGCGAATGCGGCCTCACGCGCCGTCAATTCGGCGCGGGCGCCGTTGCCCTTGCCTCGGTGATCGCCAGTACGGGCAAGGCGGTGAGTGAGGTGACGATGCCTGCGATCGACACCCACGCGCACGTCTTTCACCGTGGCCTGAAGCTTGCGCCCGGCCGGCGTTACGCGCCGGACTATGACGCGCTGCTCGATCTCTATCTTGAGCAGCTCGATCGCAACGGCATGACCAACGGCGTGCTGGTGCAGCCGAGCTTTCTCGGCACCGACAATTCCTATCTCGTCGAATGTCTGAAGGCGGCCGGCGGTCGGCTGCGCGGCATCGCCGTCGTCGATCCCGCGATTCCTGCCGAGGAGCTTGCCGCGCTCGACCGCGCCGGCATCGTCGGCATCCGTCTCAATCTCGTCGGCCAGCCCTTGCCGGATCTCACTGCGCCCGAATGGAAGGCGCTGCTGGCATCGGTCAAATCGCTGGGCTGGCAGGTCGAGATCCAGCGCAACGCCTCCGGTCTCGCAACGCTCGCGCCGCAGCTTCTCGACCGCGGTGTCGCCGTCGTGCTCGATCATTTCGCTCTGCCGGATCCAAAGCTCGGCGTCACCGACCCGGGCTTCCTAGCGGCGCTGAAGCTGGGCGCGACCAGAAATGTCTGGGTCAAGGTCTCCGCGCCGTACCGCAATGGTCCGGCCGGCGAGAGTTTTGCGAAGGAAGCCTATCCGCTGCTGCGCGCCGCTTACGGTCTCGACCGCCTTTTGTGGGGCAGCGACTGGCCGCACACGCAGTTCGAGGCGATGCAAAGTTACGAGAAGAACCGACGCTTTCTCGACGAGCTCGTCACGGACAAGGACGAGCGCGCGCAAGTGCTGGCATCGCCGTATCAGCTTTTCCGCTTCTAATTTCTTTCGCGCGATTGCACCGAGTGCTCCGAGTTTTGGGGCATGACGGTTGCTACCATCGGCCTGTAACATGCAGGCCGATGCAGCCGGTCGAGGCTGTACATTGCGTGAGGGAAGAAGGATGCAACGCCGCTACATCACCGTCGACGTATTCACCAACCGCGCCTTCGGCGGCAACCAGCTCGCCGTCGTGCTCGATGCCGGCGGGCTGTCGACGCAGCAGATGCAGGCGATCGCGACCGAGTTCAACTATTCCGAGACCACGTTCGTGCTGCCGCCGCGCGACAAGGCGAACGATGCGGAGGTGCGCATCTTCACGCCCGTCAGGGAGCTTCCCTTTGCCGGACATCCCAACGTCGGCACGGCGTTCGTGCTCGCGACGCTTGCCAAGGAGCCGAAACAGCGACTGCTGTTCGAGGAGAAGGCCGGCCTCGTGCCGGTGGACATTCAGCGGGAGCAGGGCCGGGTGGTCAACGCCGAGCTCACCGCGCCGCAGCCGCTGAGCCGCCTCTCGCAGCTTTCCGCAAGCGACGTTGCAGCGTGTCTTTCGCTGAGTGCGGAAGACATCGGGCTGGATCGGCATGCGCCGCAGATTGTCGGTGTGGGAACGCCGTTCGTGGTGGCGGAAGTGCGCTCGCGCGATGCGGTGAAGCGGGCGAAGCCCGACGCCGCGGCGTTCGGCCGGGTGTTGCCGCGTGACGGCGCCTTCGCAGTTTATTTCTACACGCGGGACGTGCCTGCAGCGGAAGCGCCTAGCGATCTCCAGGCGCGGATGTTCTTCCCCGGCGCAAGCGGCCTGATCGAGGACCCCGCCACCGGCAGCGCTACGGTCGCGGCCGCTGCCCTGTTTGCCGATCTCGATCCCCGGCACGAGGGCGAGTTGAAGCTCACCATCGGCCAGGGATTTGACATGGGCAGGCCGAGCATCCTGCTGACGCGCGTGCGCAAGCAGAACGGCGGGCTTCTGTCCTCCCATGTCGGCGGCCAGTGCGTGCAGATGATGGAAGGGACGTTCCGTCTGACGGGCGAGGCGTAGGCTCTCTCCGGTCGTCATTCCGGACTCGCGCTTCGCGCGCCCGGAATGACGGCACCTACACCTGCCGCCCTGCCAAATTCTCCACCTTCACCCCGTCGCGCTCCTCGATGATCTCCGCGATCATCTGACGGTGGCAGTGGGTGTGGTCGCGCTCGTAGCAGAGCAGGCAGACGGGGCCGGCCTTCTTCACCAGCGCCGACAATTCGTCGAGCTCTTCCTTCGCTTGCGGCGTCTTCAGGTGCTTTGAGTAGATCTTCTCGAGCACCGCATACTCGCCGCTGCGCGCGGCAAGCCGCCCCTCCTTGGGCGTGCCGAGGGCCGCGAGGTGGACGTAGGCGATGCCACGCTCGTCGAGCCCCGCCGCGAGCTGCTTCTTGGAAAAGCCCGGCCGGCGCGACGACGTCACCGCGCGCACGTCGACGAGCAGCTTGACGCCGGCCTGCTCCAACTCGTCCAGCACGGCCTTGGGCGGCGTCTGCTCGTAGCCGATGGTGAACAGCTTCTTCGCTTTGGCCATGCCGGACCTCAGGCGACCCGCGCGATCAGTTCCATGGCGCCGGCCGGCGCGCGCACCTTGCCCTCGTGGATGACATAGGCGAACACGTCGCGCGGCTCCTTTTTTGGCTTTGCCTTGTCAACTTTCGGCAGGTCATCCGGTTCACTGCCTGAGGCCCAGGCCTGAAACCGCTTGCCCCAGGCATCGAGATCCCTGGGCGGATAGCAGGACTTCAGTTCGTCATTGCCCTTCTGAAGCCGTGCATAGACGAAATCGCTGACGACGTCGGCGATCGCCGGATATTTGCCGTGCTCGGCGAACACGACCGGCGTCTCGAACTCGCGCAGCAGCGCGACGAAGTCGGGCGTGCAGAAGCTGTCGTGACGGACCTCGACGACATGGCGTAGCGCGCGTCCGTCGAGCTTGCGCGGCAACAGCTCGAGGAACTTGCCGAAGTCTGCGCCGTCGAACTTCTTGGTCGGCGCGAACTGCCAGAGCACGGGCCCGAGGCGATCGCGCAGCTCCAGCACACCGGAATCATAGAACCGCTTGATGGAATCGCCGGCCTCCGCCAGCACCCGCCGGTTGGTGGCAAAGCGCGGCCCCTTGACCGAGAAGACGAATCCATCCGGCACTTCGGAGGCCCATTTACGAAAGCTCTCCGGCTTCTGTGAGCCGTAATAGGTGCCGTTGATCTCGATCGAGGTCAGCTTCGATGCGGCATAGGACAGCTCCTTCGCCTGGGTGAGCTTTTCCGGATAGAACACGCCGCGCCAGGGCTCGAAGGTCCAGCCGCCGACACCGATGAAGATGTTGCCCGATTTTTGCGACGCGGTTTTTGCTTTGGCCACGGGAGGATCTCGCGCGGATGGGGGGAGGACTTGCATCCTAAAGCATGATCCGGAAAAGTGTGAAGCGGTTTTCCGAAAAGATCATGCTCAAGCAATAACCTAAAGCGCGATCTTATCGCGCTTTAGTCGCGAGATGTGATTGGCCAGTTGCGGCGTCCCGTCTAAGGTCGCTCTCCGGGATCTGCGATAAAGGGAGAACAAGATGCGGATGCTGATCGCGCTGGCGCTGGTCATGATGACGTCTGCTGCCATTGCCGATGATGACGATGCGGGAGGGGCGCACAAGCTGGCGATTCAGGGCCGCGACGACTATTGGCACTGCCTGGCGCGGGAATATTCACGCGACAGCAATCAGGGCCTCTCGGAACAGGATTTTTCGCGCTCGGTCGCGGGCGCCTGTCCTTCCGAGCGGCAGTATTATCGGGTCGCGTTGCTCGACTATCTGACGACGCAATATCCCAACATCGATGCCGGCGCTCATCTCGCGACCGCGAACAGGGCGGTCGAATCGGCGCAGAAGGATATCGTGACGGCCTTCGCGAAGCACAGGGCGCCTCAGCGCTAGCTGTTCATGCATTAACCGTCGGAACCCGGCCCCCTTCCGGCGGCTGGCGCTTCCATGATATTGTTTCAATACATTGCAACAGGAATGGGCAGGCATGACGTCTGAGTCGATCGGAGGCATTTTTGGCGCGATCGTCGCAGCTGTCGTGCTGGCGGTTGCCGTCGTGTTCGGGCCGATCGGCCAATACGGCAAGCCGCAGAAACCGAGGGCGGCCGCCCAGCCTGAGGCCGCAGCACCCGCGGCTCCGGCCGCGCCTGCCCCGCGCGGACCGGTCATCCGCGAAGTGCCAAACCAATAGGCCGGCCCTCTTGCGGAGGGCCAGTGTCGTTCCTATCTAGCCCATAAGGGCGACGTCGCAGCTTATCGCTCCGGCGCCGGGACGACCTTGGAATAGCTTGGCTGCGCCGGATGTACGCGTGGCTCGTTATTCTGGGGTCGTTGGCATTTTCGTACCCCCTTTGGGGGCTTTCCCCTTAAAACCCCGGCTTGGCATTGCGGGACGCGGCGGATATACGCTCCCCGTCATGAACGAAGCTATCAGGCCGGCCCCCGATTCCCCGCCGCAGGCCCCGCAATCGGGTCCACGGTCGCCAGAGCTTTCCGTTGTCGTTCCCACCTTCAACGAGCGCGACAATGTCACGGTCCTGTACCGGCGGCTGGAGGCGACTCTGGCCGGCATCGCCTGGGAGGTCGTGTTCGTCGACGACAATTCGCCCGACGGAACCTGGGACGTGGTGCGCGCGCTCGCCAGGCGCGACAGTCGCGTTCGCTGCATCCGCCGCATCGGCCGCCGCGGCCTGTCGGGCGCCTGCATCGAAGGCATTTTGGCCTCGAGCGCACCCTATGCGGCCGTGATCGACGCCGATCTCCAGCATGACGAGACGCAACTGCCGAAGATGCTCTCGCTGCTCGCGAGCGGAGAGGCCGAACTCGTCGTCGGCAGCCGCTATATCGAGGGCTACAAGAGCGAAGGCTTCAACAAGCAGCGCGCCGGCGCCAGCGCGCTTGCGACCGAAGTCGCCAAGCAGGTACTGCAGGTCGAGATCGCCGACCCCATGAGCGGCTTCTTCATGATCCGCACCGACCGTTTCGAACAACTGGCGCCGAAACTCTCGGTGCACGGCTTCAAGATCCTGCTCGATATCGTCGCGACCGCGCAAGGCAGCTTACGCGCCGTCGAAATTCCCTACACCTTCGGCGCGCGCCAGCACGGCGAGAGCAAGCTCGATTCCATGGTCGCGCTCGACTTCCTGGGCCTGGTGCTGGCGAAGCTTACCAACGACGCGGTGTCGCTGCGCTTCCTCCTGTTCGCGATGGTCGGCGGCATCGGCCTCGTCGTGCATCTCATGACGCTGTTCATCGGGCTCGAGATCTTCAAGGCGCCGTTCGCGGAGGCGCAGGCCTCAGGCGCTCTCGTCGCCATGACCAGCAACTTCGTCCTCAACAATTTCCTCACCTATCGCGACCAGCGACTGAAGGGCTTTGCGATCCTGCGCGGCCTGATCGCCTTCTACATCGTCTGTAGCGTCGGCCTGTTCGCCAATGTCGGCGTCGCCTTCTCGGTCTACGATCAGGAGCCGATCTGGTGGCTTGCCGGCATGGCCGGTGCGCTGATGGGCGTGGTGTGGAACTACGCGATGTCCGGGCTGTTCGTCTGGCGCAAGAAATAGCGCATCATGGGCGGAGTTGACGCGCGGATTGTCCGCAACACCGCGCTCATTGTCGCTGCGCTGGTCGTGCTGCGGCTGGTCGCCGCCGCCTTCACGCCGATCACCTTCGACGAAGCCTATTACTGGATGTGGTCGAAGAGTCTGGCGGGCGGCTACTACGACCACCCGCCGATGGTCGCCTACGTCATCCGCGCCGGCACGATGATCGCTGGTGACACCGAGCTCGGCGTGCGGCTGGTCTCGATCCTGCTCGCGCTGCCGATGAGCTATGCGGTGTATCGCGCCGCCGAGATCCTGTTCGGCGGCGCGCGCGTTGCCGCAACCAGCGCGATCCTGCTCAACGTGACGCTGCTGGCCGCGGTCGGCACGCTGATCATCACGCCCGATGCGCCGCTGCTGGTCGCCTCCAGCTTCGTGCTGTTCTTCCTCGCAAAGGTGCTGGAGACCGGCCGCGGCATGTGGTGGCTTGCGGTGGGCGCTGCGGTCGGCGCCGCGCTGCTGTCGAAATACACCGCATTGTTCTTCGGTGTCGCGATCCTGATCTGGCTCGCCGCGGTGCCGAAGCTGCGGCGCTGGTTCATCTCGCCCTGGCCCTATCTCGGCGGCATCGTGGCGTTTGCTATCTTCTCGCCGGTGGTCTTCTGGAATGCCGATCATCAATGGGTGTCGTTCCTCAAGCAGCTCGGCCGCGCGCGGATCGAGGATTTCCGCCCCGTCTTCATCGCCGAGCTCGTTCCGACGCAATTCGCATTCGCAACTCCGCTTGTCTTCATCCTCGGTGCGATGGGGCTTCATGCGCTGACATGGCGGCGGATCGGAGCGTCGGCCTCGCGCATCCTGGTCGAGGCGATGTTCTGGACCATCGTCGTCTATTTCGTCTGGCATTCGCTGCACGCCCGCGTCGAGGCCAACTGGTTCGCGCCGGTCTATCCCGCCTTCGCGGTCGCAGCCGCGGTGGCCGCGCACATCGCGCAATGGAAGCCACGGCAGCAGGAGCTCGTCGCCTTCTGCCTGAAATGGGCGGCGCCCGCCGGCATCGTGATGTTTGCAGCCCTGATCGTGCAGGCCAACACCGGCTGGCTATCCGGCTATCGCCGCGACGCCACCGTGCGCAGCGTCGGCGTCGGCTGGCGCGCGCTCGCATCCGAGATCGAGGCGGTTCGCGCGAAGACCGGCGCCAGCTGCATCCTCGCGCCGGACTATGGCACCACGGCCTGGCTCGCCTTCTATCTGCCGCGTGGCGCCTGCGTGGTCCAGCGGGACCAGCGAATCCGTTGGGTCAACATGGGCGAGCCTGATCCGACACTCCTGGCCGGCAAGCTGCTCTATGTCGACGAGCTGCGCGCGGACGGTCATCCCTTCCTCAACGATATCTTCTCGCAGGTGACGCGCGTTGCGGAATTGCAGCGCAAGCGGGGGCCGCTTGTCGTCGAGACCTACGGGATCGATTTGCTGGAAGGCGCCAAGGGCGAGGTTCTCGACCGGTCGCCGCCGCCGGAAGCCCGGTAACGGACGTCGAGCTCTCAGCCCGCGACGTTGGCCTCAGCCGCGGCTTGTCCCGGCTGCCGCTCTTCGTGCCAGAACCAGACGGTAACCGCACGGGTGCGGCCGCGAACCTGCGTCTGCAACGGTCCCGTCAGAATGCCATAGGGATCACCGTGGAAGTCGGCCGCGTCCAGCAGCGTATCGCTGAACGCGAGCCGCGCATCGTGCTGGGCGGCGACCTCCATCAACCGGTTCGCCACGTTGACGTTGTCGCCCGTCGCGGTGATGTGCTGGTGGCTTCCGCCGAGACGCGAGGCGACTATGGGGCCGAAATGCGCGCCGATCTTAAAGCCGAGCTGATCCCTGTATGGTGCCGGCAGCGATGCCCTCCAGCTTTCCACAACGCGGTGCAGGTCGATCGAGCATTTCACGGCACGGGCTGCGTCGTCGGGCGCTGCGCGCGGCAGGCCGAACAGGATCATGGCGCCGTCGCCGAGAAATCCGGTGATCATTCCACCGGATGAGACCGCCGTCTTGTCGACCAGCGCATGAAACGACTTGAGCAGGTCGCGAAGTGTGTCCGGGTCGAGCCGTTCGCTGAGCGCGGTGAAGCCGGAGAGGTCGATGAAGACGACGGCGGCATTCTGATGGACCGGCTCGCTCAGGAAATCGGGATCGCGCGCCAGCCACTCCTGCACGGCGGGCGCCTGGAATTGTGCCAGCGATCTGCTTCTTGCCGTCAGGTACTGCGTTCTGCGGCTCCCCGCCCATAATTGCACGCCGGCAAAGATTGCAACCGGCGGCACCGCGGCCGCGAGCGTAGTTGCGGCGTTGAGCCAAATGCCGTGCGTGAACGCGAACAGGTTGAGAGCGGCCCACACCATCACCACCACGGCGGCCGCAATGAGGCCGATCGCACTTCGCCGCCAGGCAAGCAGGCCCACCAGGACCATCGGCAGCAGGATCGCGGCGAATGCGTCGGCGACATGAACCTTGCGGTCGCGCTCGATGCCGTCGCCGGCGACGAGATGCGTGATCGCGGTCGAGACGACCTCGACGCCGGGCATCAGGGTATCGAACGGCGTCGGGAAGAAATCGCCGCCGCCGGCGACCGATGCGCCGATCACGACGATCCGGTTCTCGATTGTATCGCGATCGAGCGTGCCGTCGAAAACGTTCTGCGCGCTGAGGGTGCGGATCGTGCGGCGCGGGCCGTAATAGGTGATCGGTAGCGAAAAGTCGGTGTCGGTCGGGATCGTACGATCGCCGAGCATGAGATGATCAGGGGCAATCGTCAGCGGCTGGCCGAGCGCGCGACTCGCCACACGCAGCGGAAACGACAGCTCTACCTTGTCGCCCGTCCGGAACAGCATCGGGACCGAGAGCGGGGAGCCTGACTGCCCCGTCGCAACGTTGACGATGCCGACCTCGGCGTGATCGGCGAAGGCCGGTAGCGGCAGCAGGAAACGCTCGGCCTGGGGCAGGGCGGCGAGCGGCCCTTCGCTGCTCGTTGCCACGGTATCGCTGGCGGTTGGAAAGATTGCCGCGGCGGCCAGGACGGTGGACGCGGCGGCGAGCGAACGCGCCAGCATGGCATCGCCGAGTCTGGCGCCGGGATCGACCAGCAGGAGGTCGACGGCGATGACCTTCGGCTTGAACTGCGCGATGGCATCGACGACGCGCGCGAGGTCGGCGCGGGGAAGCGGATAGCGGCCGCCGCGCTTCACGACGGTGTCGTCGATCGCAATGATGGTGACGAGATCGGGGGGAGATTGCGGGCCGCGCGCCAGCGTTCGCAAGTCCGTGAGCGTTGCCTCGAGACGATCGAGAAACCGCAGATGGCCGTTCGCGTGAGCGACGTAAATAGCGCCGCCCCACAGCGCGGTGAGGACGAGCGCAAGGAGGATTTGAACGCGTCGGCTACTCATACCCGTCGTTCTGCTGTCACCTATCGTCCGAGCCTCTATCGTCCGAGCCTCTATTGTCCGAGCCTCTATCGTCCGAGTCTTGCCATCAAGGCGTCGATGCGCGGCTGGCCCCAACGCTTGACCTCCGCCATGCTGGTTGCATCGACGTCGACGCCTTCGCCCGGTCCGAGCACGACGGCCCGCCCGCGCGCCCTGCGGCTGACGCCGACACGTCCGTCGGCGACGAACACGGCCGTCTTGCTGCCGTCGGCGGCATCGACGGCCCATCTCGTGCCGCGCACCGCGGCGATCGCCTGTGGCGTCAGCACCTTGAAGGGATTGCCGCCGGGCTTCTTGGGAACCTCGACCAGCAGCGCCTTGCTGCTCAACTCGACCGAGTCGATATGTCCGTCGCGGTTGGCGTCCTTAAGTTCAAATCTGGCGCCATTTTCCGCAACGATCGTGATGCCGTTGTCGCAGCGCCAGGTCTGCGTTCCCGCGGCCGACGGCGTTGACGTGCAGCCCGCACCGGCAGGCTGCGCGACAGCCTGTCCGATCAACAAGAACGACGACGCCAGAGCCAAAAATCCGGCGTGTGCGACCCTTCTCATGCCAGCCTCCATTGGCGTGCTCGGCACATTTCAAGGCGATGTTGATACGGTACCGTATCACTCGCAGAGGCTGCTGAAAAGTGCCGCGGTTGGACCTATTTTGCCGCGGGGCTCTTTTCCAGGCGAGGCGTGATCAACTCTCGGTCAGCGCGCGGTGTCGCGTGAGCGCCCGGGGGCGCGATGTGAATGGTGTCGGCTGGCGCATCGCGTCTTGCACCGAAGGAGTCCGCCAGCCTCGCGCAACGCTCCGTTGCTATGATCCGCCGGCGTTCGAGATCACGAAAAGGCCGTGGTTGGATGCGTCATGAGGTGCGGCCGGAGGCGGCAGGTCATCGCGCCAAACCGGTCGACAAACATGGTTAACAATTTCGACTAAGTCCGTAATTCTGCGGGCTTTTTCCCGAAACGGGACAACCTTTTAAAGGTTGCCCCACATCTGCCCGAACTTAATCCGCATTTAACTAAAAGTCGCCTTAATGACGCTCCGACCCTCTGCGAGATGCAGCTTTCGGACCGTGACCAGCAGCGGCACTTCGAAGGGGGACTGAGTGACACCGTCCTGGACGCAAGGCGAATGAGTACGAGTATCGCTGCGCAAAGTAACGCGGCACGGAAGTCCAAGAAGAATTCTCGGAAGTCTTCCCGGAAAGTGACCACCCAGACGATCGTCGGCGCCGCCGCGATCGGCTGCCTCGTGCTGGGCGCCGGCTGGACCGTCTACAACAACGTCTTCGGTGCGAACGTCTATCCGACCGTTGGCACCGCCGGCTACGACGAGCCCGTGATCAAGCGCGCGCCGAAGGTCGCGCTGCGCGAGGCTGGCGAAGCGGTGAAGGAAGTTTTTGCGATGCTGCCCGATCGCGGGCAGGTGGTCACGCCGATCACGCGCGAAATGTTCAACGAGCGTTTTGCCGCCGCAGCCCCGCAGGGCGTGGAGTCGAATGCGGCGAGCGCCGTACCGCAGGCTCCCGCGACGAAAATTGCCGACGCCAAGGAGGCTGCGAAGCCTGTCGCGCCTGTGAAGGTTGCGGAAGCGCCGAAGGCGCAAGGCCCCGCCAAGATCGCAGACGCCGCGAAGGCCAAGCGCGGCGCAGATGTGCCGGTGCAGGTTGCCTCGGCCGAGCCGGCCGAGACCGCCCGCGTGCCAGAGGCAAAGCCCACGAAATCTTTCGCCGATCGCGCGAAGGCGGCGGTGATGGCGATCACCGGACCGCGGCAGTCGATGGTCGAGAAGCTCTGGGGCAAGCGCGAGCCGTCGGGCGGCTTGCTGGCTTACGCTTCAGCCGATGCCAGCGTGACCGCGAGCATCGCGCCGAAAGAGCAGAACCCGATGCTGGGCGGTGCGCCACCCTATGACCGCGACACTGCGGTCTACGACATCACCGCGAAGACGGTGTATCTGCCCGACGGCACCAAGCTCGAGGCGCATTCCGGCCTCGGCTCCAATCTCGACGACCCGCGCTCCTCACGGGTCCGCATGCGCGGCGTGACACCGCCGCACATCTACAACCTGAAGCCGCGCGAGGCGCTGTTCCACGGCGTGCCCGCGTTGCGGCTGACGCCGATCGGCGGCGAAAACGCGATCTACGGCCGCGACGGCCTGCTCGCGCACACCTTCATGCTCGGACCGAACGGCGATTCCAACGGCTGCGTGTCGTTCCGCGACTACTCCGCCTTCCTCGACGCCTACCGCAACAAGGGCATCCGCAAGCTCGCCGTGCTCGCGCGAGTGGAGTGACGCGACGCGTTAAGCCGCTGCCGTCTTGCGCAGCGCCATTTCCATCGCAATCGCGTCCCGCACGGCGGGCCGCGCCTGCATGCGGGCGAGATAGTCGGCCAGCGAGGGCCATTGCGCAATGTCGACGCCTGCAGGACGGAGCAGCAGCAAGGCCCAGGTGAAATGCGCATCCGCAACGGTGAAGCGGTCGCCGACGAGGAATTCGCGCTCGGCGAGATGCGTGGCGGGCACCGCTAGTGTCTGTCCGATTCTCGCACGCGGCTTCGCAAGCGACGCGTCGTCCTTGTACCAGAAGGTCGGAAACAGGAATGCCTTGTGGATCTCTGCGCCGATGAAGCTGAGCCACTCCTGCAGGCGATAGCGATTGGGATCACCGGGCCGCGGCGCAAGGTCGAGCTCAGGCTTCAAATCGGCGATATATTGCAGCACCGCCGCGCTCTCGGTCAGTCGTTCGCCGTTCTCCAGGACCAGGACCGGCACGGCGCCTTTCGGCGAAACGCTGTGGAAGTCGCTGCCGTCGTCCACGACCTTCTTGGTCCCGAGATCGACGAGGTGATAGCGCGCCTCGATGCCGGCCTCCATCAGCGCAATACGGCTGGCGAGCGAGCAGGCCATTGGCCGGAAGTAGAGCTGCAGCATGGGCTGATATGCTCCGTGTTCGGATTTGATCAGATCAGCGCATCGCCGCGCGCGATGACGGCAAAGCGGTCGGACAGTTCGGCGAGTGCAACGTCATGAACGGTTGCGGCGGCGATCGCGCCACCGCGGCCGTCAGGCAGGTCGCGCGTCGCGCAGGCATCCGATGCGATCGTGGTGCGCAGACCGAGATCGAGCGCGGCGCGCGCAGTCGAACTGACGCACATATGGGTCATGAAGCCCGCGAGGACGATGTTCTTGCGCCCGGTCGCGGCAAGCCGCGCTTGCAGGTCAGTGCCGGCAAACGCATTCGGCAGCGCCTTTTCGATCACCGGCTCGGTTGCGAGCGGTGCGAGAGTCGCAATGATCGCGCCGCGCTCGGCCTCGCGGTCGAACAGGCCGCCCGATCGGCCCTTGTGCGCGATGTGGAAGATCGCCGCACCGCTCTGCCGCGCGCGGGCCAACAGGTGAGCCGCGCGCGCGATGGCCGCCTCCGCATCGGACAGCGCCAGCGGGCCTGCGCGATATTCGTTCTGGAGATCGATCAGGACGAGACAGCTCTCGCCGAGCCGGGGCGGGCTCACATCAGCGCCGGCGAGTTGGAGCAGGGTCTTGGGAGCGGTCATGGTGAGGCTGCCTTTCGGTGACGTCAGCTCGACGAAACCTAGCGTAGCTCTGGCCTGCCATTGTGCAGGAATATTGCAGCAGATGGCTGCAAATTTGCAGGCGCGGCACCGTGCGTGCTACTAAATGGCTGCATGAACTGGGACGATCTGCGCATCATTGCGGCCGTGCGGGACGAGGGCACCTATGCCGGAGCCAGCGCACGGCTGCGCATCGATGAGACCACGGTCGGGCGCAGGCTCGCCCGCATCCAGCGCGACCTCGGCGTGCCCCTGTTCGAGGCGGTCGACGGATTGCGCCGGCCGACCCGCCACTGCGAAGCGGTGCTCGAGCACGTCAAGGCCATGGCGGCGCATATCGCCGCAATCGATCGCATCGGCGAGAGCGAGCCCGGCGCCGTCGGCCGTTTGCGCATCGCTTCCACCAATACCGTCGCCGAGGAACTGCTGGCGCCGCGCGCGCAAGGCTTTCTGCGCGACAATCCGGGGCTGACGCTGCAATTCCTCACCTCGAGCGAGAACGTGAAGTTCTCGCGCTGGCAAGCGGATCTCGCCATTCGCCTGCGCAAGCCAGACAAAGGTGATTTCACGATCTCGAAGCTCGCGGACGTGCGCCTGTACTTCTTTGAGCCTGCAAGGCGCAGCGACGGTGATCCGATCGTGTGCGCCTATCCGGACGAGCTCGATGCCATCCCCGAGGCGCAATTCCTGCGCGCGAAGCGGCTGAAGAATGCGCGCTGCGTCACCGACAACATCCGCGTCATGCGCACCCTGATCCAGTCGCATCAGGCGATCGGCGTGCTCCCCGAATATGGCTGCGAGGCGTTGCTCGCCGATCGCAGCCTGCGCACCACTTTGCTCGCAAGGCGCCGCGACGTCTGGCTGCTGGTGCAAAACCATCTCAAGCGCGATCCCGCAACGCGCCTGACGATCGAGTGGGTACGCTCCTGCTTCAGGGATTTCGCGCGGGAATGATTGATCAGCGCTTGACGAAGGTGAAGTTGCAGGGCCGCAGCTCGTTGCGTTTGCCGGTGCCGCGGGTGCGTTCGAATTGCGCGTCGATCGTGTACGCGTAGGCCGAGCCGGGAGCGGCATTGTTGACGGTATAGGCGCTCGGGCCCGTCGTGCCCCGCGCACTCAGCGTGGCCTTTCCATCCGCTGGAATTTGCCCCTCGATGGCCAGCCAGTTCACCTTTCCCTGGTCTGCATCCTCGGCGTGGAACGCTCCGTTCGCGATCGTGGCCGTGAGGCTCCTGGTATAGCCGAGCGCCTTGCCCGCATTCGCACAGCTGACGCTGACGTCCCATTTGCCGTCGAATTCCTTGCTCGCGACAAGCTTCGCGTCGGCTGTCGGGGCGAGCGCGGCTTTCGGTTTCAGGCCGTCGAGGCGCGCCCTCGCGAGATCGGCGAAGCTGCAGCTTGGAAACCGCGCGAGATGGTCTTCGAAGGCTGCGATGGTGCCGATCGCCTCGGCCGCCTTCCAGTGTGCCTCGGCGGTGGCACACGGATCAGGTCGCGGCGCAGCTTGAGGGGCCGCTGGGGCAATCGTCACCGACACCGGTCCGTTCAGGTAGAACTTTCCGATGATCGACAGTGAGAGCTCCGGGAGCTGGGTCTTGCCGCTCGTTTCGTAGACGTCGCCGCTGATGTCGCGAAAGATATCGCCGATCTCGTGCGGCTCCTCGATATGCTTCAGGAACGCGGACGTGTAGGGGCTGTTGCGGCCGCTTCCGTCCGCGGCCGTCTGGCCGGATTGGGTCGAGAACGACACGATCGTGCCGAGCGGCGCTTCGACTTTCGAAAGCCCGCGTCCGATCGATGCGGCGCGCGTCGCGCCGGCGGAACGCTTCAAGGTTTCGGCCAGCGGATTGTCGCGACAGGAGTCGAGCACCAGGATGCGCAGGTTCCTGGCCTGTTGCAGATCGTTCAGGATGTCATCGACGCGCACGAAGCGCTTCAGGTCTGCTTCGTCGGCGAGCACGGCGTCGATCGGCATCAGGTAGTTGACGCCGTTGTACTGCATCGCATGTCCACTGTAGTAGAACATGGCGACGTCGGCCCTGCCTGCGGCGCGCGCAAAGCGGATGGACAGATCCTGCATGTCGGCCTGGCGCAGGTCGATGCCTTTGATGACCTCGAAGCCGCTGCGCGTGAGCGCGGTCGCAACGTCTTCCGCATCGTGCGATGGATTGGCGAGCTGTGCCGTGTTGGCATAGGCGCCATTGCCGATGACCAGCGCCACCCGTGTCTCCGCCGATGCGGGACCCAGGCCAAGCCAGCAGGCGAGGAGGACGAAGTAAAACCTGCAAAGAGCACTCATGAATGCCCTCGGGGAAAACATCGAAAAATATCTTCCAGATTAACGCATGCTGGGCCGACATCAATGCCGACTCTGTGAAGCCGATCACAGTCGCCCGAGATTTGCGCGGGCAAGGACCGCCGACCAGTTGCTGGATGGCTGAGATCGGCCGCATCGACTCCATACATGGGAGGCCGTGCGTGACTGGTGAAATGGATTCCGGGCTCGCGTCGAGCGCCCCGGAATGACAACCCCAAACAAAAACCCCGGCATCGCTGCCGGGGTTTCGCATTTCGTGGTTTGCCTGAAACGGCTGGATCAGAAGTCCATGCCGCCCATGCCGCCGCCCGGGGGCATGGCGGGGCCGGCCGCGGCCTTCTTCGGCAGCTCGGCGACCATGGCCTCTGTGGTGATCAGCAGCGCCGCCACGGAGGAGGCGTTCTGGATCGCGGTGCGCACGACCTTGGTCGGGTCGATGATGCCCTTGGTGACGAGGTTGCCGTACTCGCCGGTCTGCGAGTCGAAGCCGTAGGCGTACTGATCCTTCTCGAGGATCTTGCCGACGATCACCGAGCCGTCTTCACCGGCGTTGATCGCGATCTGGCGAGCGGGCCAGGACAGCGCCTTGCGCACGATCTCGACGCCGGTCTTCTGGTCGTCGTTCTTGGTGCGAAGGTTCTTGAGCTGCTCGGTGGCACGGAGCAGGGCGACGCCGCCGCCCGGAACGATGCCTTCCTCGACCGCCGCGCGGGTCGCATGCATCGCGTCATCAACGCGATCCTTGCGCTCCTTGACCTCGACCTCGGTCGCGCCGCCGACGCG